>JASJEK010000304.1 GCA_030064915.1 Xenococcaceae cyanobacterium MO_234.B1 | reverse complement strand
ACTATAGCCCTACAAATTTAGGTTAGGACAAATCAAATTCTGTAAGGGCTTTTCGCGAAAAGCCCCTACTTTAAATCCTATGTCCTAACCTTCTGAGGTATTGCTATATATTGCTCTTTTTATCAAAAGTAACTAGAGATTTAGTAAGAAGAAAAATTTTAAATTTTAAGAAAAATAAAGGGATTTTTTGGATTAATTTTTGTAGGGTGGGCAAAATTTAATACAGAGAAAAACATTGCAGGATAATTTATTTGCCCACTAAGATATTAAGGAGATAATCTAGCTTTTTTGGCTCTATTTTCTTCGTACCAATGAGCTACATGAGGCATCCATTCTTCAAAGCGAAGATATAATAATTCACAGAATTTTTGTGCTTCTAATTGAGCATCTTTTTTCCAGCGTAAATCTAATAGGTGCATCAAAGAACGAGCATTACAACTCATTATAAAATGTTGTCTAGCATCAAAAGGAATTAGACTTCTGGCGTGTTCTTCTGCTAATCCTTCATTAATTCTTTGTTGATAAAGTTTGCAGGCTTCTAGACACCATTTTAAATCCTGTTTTCTTTGTTCTTCAGAATAAAAATAACGCTTTCCTTGGCGATTGGTATAGTTGCCAACAGGACGTAAATAAAATACGTCTTCAATATTTCTTTTATCTTCAATTACATCTATGATTCTAGAACCTGTATAGCGAAAAGATTGTACATCAAATGAAATTCCAACCCTGTGAGTACGTATTTGCTGCATCATAGAATGGGGAAAATAACCTACATTAAGAATAATTTGGGGATGCTCTAAAGGACCCCAATGTCCTCTATTTCCTGCTATAAGATGTTTAACAATTAATTCTCCTGCTTTAGATTCTTCAGGAAAGCGATCGCGCTCGTCCCAAACAAATTCTTCACTATAATCTTGGTGCATTGCTGCCCATACTATCTGTTGAGGATTGGCAGTTGCAGCAATCGTTTCTACTCTAAATTTATCCATTATCAGTAAGCAGTAAGCAGTAATCAGTAACCAGTAATGAGTGAGCAGTTATTACTTTACACCGCCGATACCTGATTGTAGATGTATTTAACAGAAAATGAAGCTTGGGGTATTAGAGCAAAAGTTCTATTAAAATGGGGTTTTGGTGGCTGAGTCTGTAACTAGGTAATGACGGAGTTTGATTTAGACTGGGTAAGATTGCAAAAAGCTTTGGCTATAGAAGCAGAACGGGGCTATTCTGATTTGGTAGGGAAACAGTATCGCTTCAGTGAGTTTCTTTGTCTGAGTTTAGGGAAACCTCCTAAAACTATTTCTACCAGCGATCGCGCCCAATGGCAAGAATTGGCACAAAGTTATGCTAACTATCCCCAACTAACTGTAAACCAAAGACACGCCCTAGTTACGAATACTCGTAATTTTCTGCAACAACAACGCAACCTGATAGCAACTCAAGGAGAAACTCCTAAACCGAAGCAACCCCTTACTACCTCTTTAACTAAAGATTCTCCTGTTAACAGTTACTACTTTCGTCAGTCAGTTACTCTTGACCAAGTACTTTATGAAGTAGCAGACATTGGGCGTAGGAGTAGCTATCTTGAGCGTCTAGGCATCTACACCGTTAGAGATTTACTATTCTACTATCCCCGTGACCATTTAGATTATGCCCGTCAAGTACAAATTTGTCATCTTGAGCCAGGGGAAACCGTTACTGTAATAGGGACGGTGAAAAGTTGTAAATGTTTTAGTAGCCCCAAAAACAAAAAACTCACTATCTTTCAGTTAGTCTTGCGCGACTCTACAGGAAGAATTACCCTGAGTAACTTTTTTAGTGGTACTCGTTTCAGTAACCGAGGTTGGCAAGAAAGTTATAAACGGAAATATCCTGTAGGCTCTATTGTGGCAGCATCAGGATTAGTTAAGCAAAATAAATATGGTGTCACTCTAGATAAACCAGAAATAGAAGTTTTAGACAGTGCAGGGTCGAGTATTGAATCGGTGAAAATTGGGCGTATATTGCCAGTTTACCCCTTAACTGAGGGTGTGCCAGCAGATACGGTCAGAAGAGCGGTTATTGCGGTTTTACCTGTAGCAGAACAACTTAAAGACCCCTTACCCAATAATATTCGTAAGCAATACGACCTGGTAAAATTAAAAGATGCGATCGCCAATATTCATTATCCTGAAGATCAAGATATCCTAGCCCACGCCCGACGCAGATTAGTTTTTGATGAATTCTTCTATCTCCAACTAGGATTTTTACAACGTCGCCAAACCCTAAAGGAAAAGCAAGCTAGTGCCAGTTTTTCGGCTACAGGGGAACTTATTAGTAGATTTGAGGCAATTATCCCCTTTAAACTCACCAATGCCCAACAGCGTGTAGTGAATGAAATCTTTGGCGACTTACAATCTTCTAAACCGATGAATCGTTTGGTACAAGGAGATGTGGGGGCTGGTAAAACTATTGTGGCAGTGTTTGCGATTTTAGCAGCAATCCAGTCTGGTTATCAGGCTGCTTTAATGGCACCTACAGAAGTCTTAGCAGAACAACATTACCGTAAATTAGTTGGTTGGTTCAACCTGCTGCATCTTCCTGTAGAGTTATTAACAGGTTCAACTAAAACCGCCAAACGCAGAGAAATTCACTCTCAACTAGAAACAGGAGAATTACCCTTACTAGTAGGGACTCATGCTTTAATCCAAGAACCTGTAAAATTTAGTCGGTTGGGTTTAGTAGTAATAGATGAACAACATCGCTTTGGAGTCCATCAGAGGGCTAAACTACTAGCAAAAGGTCAATCGCCCCATGTCCTGAGTATGACTGCAACCCCTATCCCCCGTACTCTCGCCCTCACTCTCCACGGAGATTTAGATGTGAGTCAAATAGATGAATTACCCCCAGGAAGACAACCCATCGAAACCTATGCCAAAACAGGACGCGATCGCAAATTAGTGTATAATTTAATTCGTCGGGAAATTGTCCAAGGGAGACAAGCATATATTATCTTTCCTCTAGTAGAAGAATCAGAAAAACTCGACCTTCGTGCAGCAGTAGAAGAACATAAAAAACTCTCAGAAACTATTTTTCCCGAATTTAACATCGGATTATTACATGGGCGGATGAGTTCGTCTGAAAAAGATGCTGCACTTACTGCATTTCGGGATAATGAAACTCAAATAATTGTTTCTACTACCGTCATTGAAGTAGGAGTAGATGTTCCCAATGCTACAGTAATGGTAATCGAACATGGAGAACGTTTTGGTTTATCCCAATTACACCAGTTAAGAGGAAGAGTCGGGCGCGGACAACACAAATCCTATTGCTTTTTAATGAGTAGTAGTAAGAGTCAAGATGCTAAACAAAGATTAGGAGTTTTAGAACAATCTCAAGATGGCTTTTTTATCTCAGAAATGGACATGAGATTTCGGGGACCAGGAGAAGTTTTGGGAACTCGTCAATCGGGTTTACCAGACTTTGCTTTAGCAAGTTTAGTAGAAGACCAAGAAGTTCTAAATTTGGCTAGAGAGGCAGCAGAAAAAATGATTTTAGAAGACCGTAATTTAAGTAATTATCCTCGACTTAAACAGGAGTTAGTGATTCGTTATCGTAAATTAATGGGAGGTAACATTTTAAATTAGTTTAAATTAGTTGATTACTGTAACTGAGAATTTAATATAGGTTTTGCTAATGCTTTTTTTAGTTATTTCAATTATTTTGCTATTAGGTAATTCGATTTTATCTTCAATTCTAGTTTTTATCCCGATTCAAATTATTAGTTATCTTAATTCTTTATGTTGGGTTATTTTCTGGTTTTTGGTGATAGGATTTCTTGGTTGGTCTTTAGGAGGTAATACTATTTCTCGCAAATAAAGAAAAAACCATTGCTCTATCGTACCAGAGAAATCCAATTTTCGCGAAAAATCAAGGGTTTGACATAGGTGTGTCATATGAAGTCCCCTTAAATAGTGGTCTGTCAATTTTGAAATAATGGGTTGAGATAGGACAAAGATAGGACAAGGAAGACAAGGGAGACAAGGGAGACAAGGGAGACAAGGGAGACAAGGGAGACACTTGAATGACACTTATCCCTCAAATCAATCTTGGCAAAGTAATAGTTCCAAATTAAGTTTGACGCGGTGAGACAGTGTGGTCTTGGGGGTCTTGGGGGCTTCCCCTTTTTGTTACTATATATCTAGATAATATTAATTTTAAAACCCTGATTTATGACAACTTCACTAACTGAGTCAACCAACAAGTTTAAATCACACCCTAACTGGAAAATCAAGCTTTTATATGATGGTGAGTGTCCATTATGTCTAAGAGAAGTGAACTTTTTGCTTAAAAAAGATGCAGGAAGAGGAATTATTAAATTTGTCGATATTGCCGATCGCAATTATAGCGCAGCAGAAAATAGTGGCATTGACTACGAAACAGCTATGGGTCGCATTCACGCCATAACTGCTAATGGGGAAATTATTACTAATCTAGAAGTCTTTAGAAGGGTTTATGAAGAGTTAGGAATGGGTTGGGTTTATGCTGTAACAAAATTGCCTATTGTTGGAGCAGTAGCAGATATTATGTATGGTATTTGGGCAAAATGGCGATTAAAACTGACAGGAAGACCAGGATTATCGGAAATTATAGCTAGTAAAAAGCAAAATTCAGATAAAGACTTGGGAAGGTGTCGCTTAAATAAATAATTTTTCGACTATCAGAAAATGAAGCAATGTGACTTCGGAGATACCTTCTTTGGTCGCGCTTCACGAACGTAATTATGATTTTTTAAATTAAAGAGTGAGGGTTTCAGGGATATCAACATGATGGTTGTCTATGATTCCGAAACCTTCACATCTCCTACCATTAAAACTCGAAAGATTTCACTTTTTTGGTCTTGTCCAATTCACCTAAAGTAGTTTTAACTGTGTAATGCAACTTGATTTCGCTCGAAAATAAATTCACTGTAGTCAGCTAAGTTATCTAATCCCACTAGATTTAGGGATATCTCTGCTATTAACCAGATACTTCCTTTGAGTAATAGAGCTTTCCATTTAATTTTCATCGTATTTGAGCTACAACCGTGATACGAGGTATAACTTTTGCGGTCGCTTATGACAAGCTTCTTTAATCAAAGTTAACAATTATTGTAACAAACTGCAACATACTTACCAAGATTGATAGCTGTAAACTCTGTTAGCCTTGGATTACTGATGTTACTAAGCTAAGAATTTTCTAACTCTGGCAATTTTAGTAATACTCCTGCAACAAGCCAATAATAAATTGCTACTGGATCGACCAGAAGAGGATAATAATATGTGTTGTAACTAATTAACACAATAAAAATCCATAAACAAATACCTAAACGTTTCAAGGATTTACTTTGCAGACAAAGATATTTTTTGAAAGTGACAATCGTGGTTACAGAAAGAAGCATAAAAAATACCAAAGTACCTAACCAGCCAATTTGATACAGTAATGTAGGGTAAAAAGTTTCAATAAGTTTGATATTGCCCCATCTACGAGTAGCACTAGTAGCCTTTCCTAAGCCTGAACCCAAAATTTTAATTCCAGTATCACTAATCCAAGTAAATTGCTGAATAATAAAGTCTTGTGGTGGTGTATATTGCCAGCGAGAAATTACACTATCTAGGGCAGAGCCAAAAACGCCCAAATTATTAGCAATTAAAAATAATAGTAAAATTACCCAAAAAAGTTTTAGGGAAAGTCTTTTTGTATTCGATTCTGTAACTACTATTAAAATTAGTAGAACGATAGGGACAAGTACAGTAGCTGTGGTTTGACCAGAAATAATTGCAGCAATGAGAACCAATCCTACAGTGATAAAGCCAATGATACGCCATAATCGGGATGATTCACTAAGATAAGCCCCCATAGCTAGAAAGCTACCAGAAATTAAAAACCATGCCCATTGCCAAGGTGCAACAAAAGTTCCTGGTAAACTAATGAGTTTTTGCTGAGGATTATACAGTAAAGAACCACCAACAAAACATCTAGCTTGTAGTGTAGCTCTAGTATTGGCAGGTGGCACTAAGTCGATATTTCCTGGGCAAGTTCCTGTGATTAATAACCAAGACTGAATTACACATAAAATACAACAAATAAAAATTAGTATGAGGTGAAAGCGCATGAGAAAAACTAAATCAACGCGATCGCGTATTAAATAGTAACCACAGATTAAAAAAGGAATATACCCTACAAGTACTTTTAAACCAATTATTCCCATTAAAAATGATCTATTAGTACTAGGATTTGCTAGTTGTTGAGGAAGGTTCACCAAAAATAAAGTTAATAAACACACAAAAAATAAAGTGAATCCAAGTAAGAGGATATTCTTAGCATTAATTCTCAGTTTTTTTAGCCAGGAGCTTGCTACAATAATGGCAACTAATGCTGGAAGATAAAAAATATCTTTGACTAAATGAATCAACACATAAGTGTTAGAAAAAACTACGTAGGCTCCAGATGCCTGATAGACAAGAGAATCGAGAGCATAACCGATTGTTCCAGCAAAAGGCATATACATTAGGAATAACCATAATGATTTACGAGGATACTTGTAGCAAAGAGCAACAATAATTGCTACTCCCCCCCCTATTATCCCCCACTTAAGCCCTCGTAAGATAACTAATAAAGTCGTTATACAAAAAGCAAGAGCGATAGTAAAAGCAATAAACCTTTCTTGCTTAGTTAGATTCATAATTAAGCTATTATTATTAGTTCTCTTTTAAAGTTTATTCGGAAAGTTAATCTTCATAATTACTTGCTAAAAGTTATACTTAAAGTCACTTTGGGTATTAATTGAAATATTTTCCTTTAAACAGTCAACAACTTCTTTTAAAGTTGCTTCATCAGTTAAAACAGCTTTTTCCATAGTATTAGTCAATTCTTTTTAACTCAATAAATTGGCAAATACTCTCGAGCATACAAAAGTTTTATTCAAGAAATCTCCAGAGTATATACAACTCAAGTTATAGCCTCGTAAAACTATAAGCAATACTTATTTTTTTTCAAAAATTAAAACATTGGTACTATTAAATGGGCTCAAAAGTCAAGTTTTATGCTGGCGCACCGCGTACGCGGAGCTCGAAGAGCTCCGCCTCAACCAAAAACTTGTCCATCTATTGTTTAAAAGGATGTTTATGTAGCAAGGGGCGCATCTAATGCCTATTATCTAATAGCTAAGAAAAAAGTTTACTTTGACAAGATACTAATGAACACGAATAGATAGTACGAATATTGACTTTTTATTTTATTTATGATATTGCAGTATATATAGTTTAGAGATAACTGTATGTTACCTGTTAAAGAGATTGACGAAAGAATAGACTCAATCCGTAAGACTGGAGCAAAAGACTTTTCTAATTTGATGCCTCGACCTGGTTGGGAATAGTATTGGGTGAGTAGCTGTCCATAATAGGGATTCTCGAATCATCTCAGAAAGATATTTCTATATTGGACCATTACTAACAGTAGGGAGCTGCTAGTTAGAAAAAGTGCGATCGCTACTATCTTAGTTTACTCCCCCAAATACTTTTATTTTAGCTCGGTTATGACTTAACCATTTTCTATTATTCAATTAAATAAATCTTGTAACCAAATAAGGAGAGGCTGCAAATCACTATTTAGAAGTGAAAAACAGCAGTTTTTATGAGTAGTATCAAACAGTGGAATGCTCAGAAACTATTAACAAAATATCAACAAGGTAACCGCAACTTTATCAATATCGAATTAACCCAAGGTAATTTTCAAAAAGTGAATCTCAATGGGATTAATTTGAATCAAACCAAGTTAATTAAAGTTGATTTTCAGAAAGCCCAGCTTATCAATGCTAATTTTAGTAAAGCTGACTTATATCAAGGAAAACTCGACAAGGCACAATTAGTAGAAGCTAATTTCTTTCAAGGTAACTTGACAGAAACTTCTTGGGTAAAAGCTGATTTAACTGGAGCAAATTTCAGTGGAGCGACAATGAATCGAGCTAACCTTTCCCAAGCTGTAATGATTAATTGTAATTTAGTAAAAACGCAACTTGAATGTAGTAATTGTCTGAAAACTAACTTGACAGGTTCAAGTCTGACAGGAGCAAATTTAACAAATGCTAATTGTCAAGAAGCAATCTTGACCAGGGCAATTTTAAGTAATGCTAATTTAGCAAGAATCAATCTGAAAAAGGCTATTTTAATCCGAGCATATTTACACAATAGCAGTCTGCAACAAGCTAACTTAGAGGGTGCAGATTTACGTTTTGCTGATTTGAGAAATGCCGATCTTGCTGGTGCTAACCTCAGCTATGCCAACCTAGAAAGTGTTAATCTAACTGAGGCAAATTTGACTGGTGCTAACCTCAGCTATGCCAACTTAAAAGAAGCAAAGTTAACTAGTGCGAATCTGCAACAAGTTATTCTTCACGAAACCAACTTAACAGGAACAAATTTACTTAATGCTAACTTAGGTCAAGCAGACTTATCCCAAGCGATTCTCACTCAAGCAGGACTGTTGTTTACTAATCTTACAGATGCTAACTTAACGGGAGCTGACTTAAGTCAAGCTAACCTGATTGGTGCAGACTTATCTGGCACTAAATTATTGCAGGCTTTCTGGGGAAAAACCATTATGCCCAATGGAAAAACTACTAAATAGCCAATTAACTTGCTATATTGCAGTTTGATATACAAAAGTTAACAAATTCCTCTTAAAAAAAGCCAATTATTCCCCTTGAGAAGAGTTTGTGCCTATGTTATATCTGAATAGCTCGATTAAATTATTTCTAAGGAGTAAATCGAACGAATGGAAAAAATGGGAACTCACCTGGTTGTGGATGCATGGCAAGCACCAGCAGAGCTACTCAATGATCCAGAAAAAATCCGCGCTGCGATGATAGAAGCGATCGCTGCTGGAAAAGCTACCCTTATAGACCTATGCGTACACCAGTTTAGTCCCCACGGAGTTACTGCTACAGCGACCTTAGCAGAATCTCATATCGCTATTCACACTTGGCCAGAATATGGTTATTTTGCAGCAGACTTATTTTTCTGTGGTAAAGGTAAACCCGTAGTAGCAATGGAAGTTTTACAAGAAGCCTTACAAGCCAAAGAAGTAAAAATGCAGCAGATAGAGCGAGGTTTTCCTACAGAAAGTATTAAGCAGCGATTGGAAGCTTCTATCTCTATCTAAAGTGACGTACCCGTCGCGCTTTGCGAGGGCTTCCTCTTTCATCTAGGTTGCTTGCTTTTACCTTTGGCTAGATGCCTATTCTCACAAGTCTTCTGTCCTATCCGCAGGTTTTGGTCACTCC
>JASJEK010000303.1 GCA_030064915.1 Xenococcaceae cyanobacterium MO_234.B1 | reverse complement strand
GGGCTGATGTTACAAGAACAAGGTGAGTTTCAAGAAGCGATCGCATGCTATCAAAAAACCCTAGAACTTAAGCCCGAATTTGAGGAAGCTTATTTCCGATTAGGCAAGCTTCAAGATGCCCAAAACCGCCAGACATCCCCCGCAATGTCAGTGACATGACAAGTGGGATCGCTATCGAAATTCAACACGAGGCAAACAGCGTCCGTTAAGGCAAGCCCTTATATCAAGTCTGAGATAGAGGAGAAATTTCAGCATGTAGATACTTGTTGGAGCTGTTAGGAATCTATCACTCGCCGTCAAAGGTGTTCTGTAATGGTTTTCTTTGAGCAGGCTTCAAGAGCGAGTGCTGACCAAGCGGCTTGCTCTTGTCTTGTAACTGTTTTGAACACCTTAATCCATATGGAGAACAAAAAAATGAATGAAATAATTTTCGATTTTGTCCCAGGAGTGCTTGGAGTGCTTCCAGATGGCACCCTCAACAACTTTATATTAGGAAACAATAGTCCAATATTTGACACAAACCTAACCAGCTATGTTTCTGGTGCGGGTAATGATGCCAACAATTTCAATTCAGATACAAAAATCAGTCTTGTTGATACTTCTGGAAATCTCTATGATTTCACGGCGAAAGATGTCATTTCAAAAATTATTTTTCGTACCATTAACGGTCGTTATAATAACTTAAGAAATCCTGACTGGGGAGCCACAGAAACTCAACTGTTGCGCTTAACTTATCCTGATTATGCAGATGGAATCTCTGAACCCAGAGGGGGGTTTAATAGCATCCTTCCCAGTGCCCGAGAAATTAGTAGTACAGTAGCTGCTCAATATGAATCTATACCCAATAGTACTGGTCTATCAGATTGGTTTTGGCAGTGGGGACAATTCATCGATCATGATATGGATTTAACCGAATCTGCCCATCCTTTGGAATCTTTCAATATTGTAGTTCCTACAGGAGATTCCTGGTTTGATCCCATGAAGACAGGGACAAAAACCATCAATTTAAACCGTTCTATTTTCGATCCAAACACCGGAACCGGAACCGACAATCCTCGGCAGCAAATTAATCTGATTACGGCTTATCTTGATGCTTCAATGGTCTACGGTTCCGATGAAGCGACTGCTAATGCTCTGCGTACCAATGATGGCAGAGGCCAACTGTCAATGAGTATTGGATATAACGGAGAAGCTTTATTACCCGTTGATAGTAAAGGCTTTTTTTTGGCAGGGGATATACGAGTAAATGAACAAATTGGATTAACTTCTACTCATACTCTCTTTGTCCGAGAACACAACCGCCTTGCTGATGAGATTGCCCATAAATTAGAAACCGGCAATAATAAAATCCTGGATTTATTTAATAAGTCATATTTGAATATAGGTGACTTTATCTATGAATCTGCTCGTCTCATTACTGGAGCAGAAATTCAAGCAATTACCTATAATGAATTTCTACCTTTACTCGTAGGTGCAGATGCTATTCCTGACTACAAAGGCTATAATCCATGGGTAAATCCTAGCATTAGCAATGAGTTTTCAACTGCTGCTTTTCGGGTGGGTCATACTATGCTTTCCCCCCAACTTCTAAGAGTCGATGGACCTGGTAAACCTGGTAAAGTTGAGGAAATTGCGCTACAGGATGCTTTTTTTGACCCTGATGAAATTTACAACAAGGGGATTGACTCATTATTGCGAGGGTTATCTCACCAAAAGGCCCAAGAAATTGATAATAAGCTCGTTGATGATGTTCGTAACTTATTGTTTGGTCCCCCTGGTGCGGGCGGTTTTGATTTGGCTTCTCTCAATATTCAAAGGGGACGGGATCATGGTCTTCCTGATTTTAATACCGTCCGCGTTCAAATGGGTTTACCTGAGTATTCTGACTTTGATGAGTTTACCGGCGGAAATCATACTCTCAGTAAACAGCTTGCAGAGGTTTATGGTTCAGTTGATAATGTGGATCTCTGGGTGGGGGGATTAGCTGAATCGCACGCGCCAGGAGCCGTGGTTGGTGAGACTTTCCAAAAAATTATTGCCGATCAGTTTACTCGTTTAAGAGATGGCGATCGCTTCTGGTACGGATCTGATCCTTATCTCAAGCCCTTCGAAGATTTGATTGATATAAATTATACTCTTTCTGAGGTTATCAAGGATAACTCAAGCGTCACAGATATTCACAAGAATGCTTTTTTGGTTCCCCATGCTGTTGATGCAACGGTGATATAAATCAGGTACAGTCTAATATCCTGGTTTTTGTTAATTGTTAATTGTTAATTGTTGATGGTTGATGGTTGATGAAATGAAGGTGTACCTCACCTATTTGAGAAACTTTGAGTGGATAAATTATTGAGATCCATCTAAGCTCTGTCTTGAATTTAATTTAAGCAGAAATATTAATAATTACGCCAATTTTACTACTAATTGAAAATAATTGAAAAGGAGGACAAAAGACAGATGACTAACGATAATTACGCAATAGCCACAGGAAACCTAACATTGTCTAACTATAATCTCCCTAGCGAACCATTAGTTTTGACTACTACTGAAACCATTGCTGTGACAAAAGCACTTGAAAGAGGGATAGCTGTAGCTGACGGTCTTGCCATATCTTACAGTGACTTTGCTAATGATGCCAATTTTACTACCCTTTTTACTGAGAGCATTGTAGCGGGAGGAGGGACTTCCTTAGGGACTGCCAATAGTTCTGCTGAGATAGTCGCTGGCTTTTCCGTCAAAGCTGGCGAAAAATTATCTTTCGATATAGATACGATAATTGAAACTCAAGCTAAAGAACTGGAAAAAAATGCCAAAAGTGAATACAATGAAGCTAAATCTACAGTTGGGTTTCTCTTACTAAAGAAAGAAGATTTCAACAAATTCTCGGTCATAGATTATGCCGGTATAGAAGCAGAATTAATATCTTCTGAAAGGACTGCTGACTTGACCATCACCAAGAGTAACTTTTGGAAGATTACTTCTCCCCTAGCTAAAAGTCAAGATATTGGTGGCAACAATCGCACGGACTACTTAAAAGCCGATCTTGGTGCCTATTACGAGAAAACATTTAACCAGAATACCGACCTGATCCTAGTCAAAGTCACCAAAAGCTACACTACATTTGTTTCAGATGCTAAAATCCTCGAGTACGACAAGCTAGGCTATATCACTGGTTCGATCCGAGACGATGTGCTCTTTGGCACCCTTAAGGACGATCATATTTATGCAAGTTTTGGCAATGACACCATCTTTGGTACTGCTGGCAATAATGTGATTGATGGCAGTTATGGCGATGACATTCTGTATGGTGGGAGTGGCGAGGATATCCTAAAGGGCGGTAGTGGTGCAGATCAATTTGTTTTGACGACAAACCCCTGGTTTAATCTTGGTAAGGACATCATCCTTGACTTTACACCAGGCGAAGACAAAATTCTCTTAATTGATAGCTCTATCGACTACTCATATGGTCCTGTTGGGGCGATTAATCAGTCTCAATTGAATGAGATCAACTATGACACTACTACAGGTGCCTTATCTTACAAAGGAAATGAGATTGCGATTCTCTTAGGTGTGTCGGAATTAACTCCTGGCGATTTCTTAATATCTTAGGGGGCGGTAATGACTAATATTAACTTTTGTGGCATAAACATTGAGCCAGAAGAAATTGTGGATTTCTTAAAACAAGAGATGCGTCTCAAAGAAGTCTGTCAGAAAATTTTATATCAACAAATTATTGAACGAGTTGCTCAGGAAAAAAAAATAATCGTCACTTCCGAGGAAATTCAAGCTGAAGCAGACAAGACTAGACAAGAAAAGCGTTTAGAGAAAGCCTCGGATGCAATAGCCTGGTTAACAGACCAGATAGTGACTGCCGATGACTGGGAAAAAGAGATTCACGCTCGCCTGCTAACCCAAAAACTAGCTCATCATTTATTCGATAAAGAAGTAGAAAAGTTTTTTGCCCAAAATCGACTAGATTTTGACCAATTTATCCTCTATCAAATAGTTGTTTCTAACGAGAGACTTGCACAGGAACTCTTCTATCAACTAGAAGAAGAAGAAATTAGTTTTTATGAAGCAGCTCACCTTTATGACCTTGACGAAAAACGCAGGTATCTATGTGGCTATGAAGGTAAGCTTTACCGCCGGAGTTTAAAGCCAGATATTGCAGCAGTGGTATTTGGTGCAGCCGAAAGAGAAATTGTTGGTCCACTCAAAACTGAGCAAGGGTATCATCTGTTTATGATTCAAGAGTTTATTGAAGCTGAATTAACGCCCCAAAAGCGTCAAGAAATTATCGATAATTTATTTAAAGAATGGTTGGTAAGCGAGTTGAATTACCTGATTCATAACCAGCAGCCTTTATCATCTGAAAGTTAAAAAAAGTTGGATAAAAATGGATAAACTTAAGTTATCTACTAAATTTTGTTAATAATAAGGTTATATAGCTATACAATTAAATAGCTAGGATCAAATTCCTAGAGAATCAGAAAATTATAGTTTCATCAATTTCGGTTTATCAGATAAGGTTATTATCAGATAAGGTTAGTTATACTAAGATTTTGCACTAAGTTTTTAATTGATTGGTGATAAAAGGGTTTTACTGACAAGATTGAGATTGATGATGAATGACTATATTGTTTCTGCTGAATGGCTTAAAGAACATTTAGAAGATGCCGATCTAATCCTGATAGACTGTCGCTTTAGTCTGCAAGAACCAGATCTAGGTAGAAAACAGTACGAACAAGAACATATTCCAGGTGCATATTATTTTGATTTAAACGCAGACTTATCTAGCACTCCTCAAAAGCATGGTGGGAGACATCCCCTACCCAATATCTCGGAACTAGCAGCTAAATTATCAGCCATAGGAGTACAATCTGATAATCCTAGTTTGATTGTGGCTTATGATAATTCCCGCTTCGCTTTTGCTTCCCGTTTCTGGTGGCTAATGCGCTTTTTGGGTCATGAGGGAGTAGTATTGCTAGATGGTGGTTTTGATGCTTGGAAGAAAAAAGGATATGCTGTAACTTCTGCTTTACCTATAGCTTCATCAGGTAATTTTGTGCCGAATCCGAACTATGATTGGATTGTGGATATAGAAGCAGTCAAAACGGCGATTGGAAATGGTTCACCAAGTTCGGCATCCCTCGCCGTCAAAAATCGCAAAGATTTACCGGGAGTGGTGTTAATTGATTCGAGAGTGCGAGAACGTTATCTTGGGGAAATAGAACCTATAGACCCTATTGCTGGACATATTCCTGGTGCAATTAACTATCCTTGGCAAGAAGTAACAGATGGCAATGGCTACATTCAACCGTTTGAATATCAGCAAAATCGTGGGAAAAATCTAAAAAAAGCGGAACAAGTTATTGTATATTGTGGTTCAGGAGTCACTGCTTGCGTTAATTTGCTTTCTCTGGCAATAGCTGGAATCAAGACTACTAAACTTTATGCTGGTAGTTGGAGTGACTGGTGTTCCTATGAAAATGATGACTGATTACTGATTACTGCTTACTGATGACTGATTACTGATTACTGATGACTGACAAGGGTAGGGTTTATTTAGTTGGTGCTGGAGTCGGAGATATTGCTTATCTGACTGTTAGAGGAAAGGAGTTATTAACCTCTGCGGAAGTCTTAATTTATGATGCTTTAGTTGATCCTCAAATTTTAGATTTAGTACCCCCAGACTGTCTAAAACTCGATGTGGGAAAACGGGGAGGGAAAGCTAGTACACCCCAGGATAAAATCAATCAATTATTAGTAGCCTATTGCTTACAAGGAAAACAAGTAGTTAGGCTAAAAAGTGGCGATCCCTTGATTTTTGGACGCGCTATTGAGGAAATATCAGCTTTACAAGCAGCAGATTGTGATTTTGAACTAATCCCTGGGATTTCTTCGGTTTTAGCTGCACCTTTACTGGCAAATATCCCTTTGACAGATCGGGAGTTAAGCAGGTGTTTTGCTGTTTGTAGTGGTCATCAACCAGACTTACTCAATTGGAAGGCTTTAGCAGGGATAGACACTCTGGTGATTTTGATGGGTACTCGCACTTTACCAGAGATTGTTACTCGATTATTACAAGCAGGAAAAGACAAGAATGAACCAGTCGCAATTATTCGTAACTGTTCTCAAATGGGACAGGAGATTTTTTGGGGTACATTAACCGATATAGTAAAAAAAACAGAGGGTATCTCTCTATCTCCAGCCGTTATTGTTATAGGTAAAGTTGTGACGTATAGCGATCGCATTAAGCAAACTACTTCTCTTCCCCTAGCTAATAAAAGGATTCTAGTAACTCGCGCTGCGGAACAATCCAGTAAGTTTACCACTCTTTTACAACAGCAAGGTGCAACAGCTATTGAAATGCCAGCTTTAGTAATAACTCCTCCTTCTAGTTGGTTAGAATTGGATAATGCGATCGCAGAAATAACTAGCTTCGACTGGTTAATTCTGACTTCTGCCAATGGAGTAAAATATTTCTTAGAACGATTACAAGCTTTAGGTAATGATATCCGTGCTTTAGCAGGAGTTAAAATTGGGGTAGTAGGGAAGAAAACGGCTGCAACTCTGGAAAAATACAGTCTAAAACCCGATTTTATTCCTCCTAACTTCGTAGCAGATTCCTTAGTTGAGACTTTCCCCGAAACCCTACCAGGGAAAAAAATCTTATTTCCCCGTGTGGAAACAGGTGGAAGAGCCATATTAGTTACAGAATTAACCGCTAAAGGCGCAAACCTAGTAGAAGTTCCTGCTTATCAGTCTCGCTGTCCCCATAGGATAGATAGTAATGTATGGCAAAGACTGCAACAGCAACAAATAGATGTGATTACTTTTGCTAGTTCTAAAACTGTTAGTAATTTTGTACAGTTAGTAAAACAAGAATTAACTACAGATAATACTCTTCAATATATCTTAAACCCAGTCTCGATCTCGCCTTCGGCGAGGCGCTGTGTGATAGCATCTATTGGACCTCAAACCTCTAAAACTTGTTACGAATTGTTAAAGAGAGTCGATATCGAAGCTAGGGAATATACTTTAGAAGGTTTAACAAACGCGATCATTGAATATTTTGCATCTTCCCAATAATCTCATCTCTCTTGTCTAGTGTTAAGTCACAGTAAATATAACTCTTTTCGTCAAGGAATTGTTGTCGTTACGCCTATCACAAGTACTATCAAACCCGAAATAAAGTCACTTACTTATCTTTCTCTGTTGCGGTTTCTGGTAGATGATTGTTATAAAAGTCGGATATTAAGTTATAAAAAAATATTTTTAAATGAGTCAGTGTCTTAATCCAGATTGTCTGCAAGTAAATTCCGAAAAGACACAGTTTTGTCAACAATGTGGTTCAAAGTTATTATTAGTTGACCGCTATCGCGCTGTCAGGATTTTAGGGAAAGGAGGCTTCGGAAGAACTTTTCTCGCAGTAGATGAATTTAAACCATCTAAACCGCGCTGTGTGATTAAACAGTTTCTTCCAGACGTAAAAAGTAAGAAAGGATTACAAAAAGCTGCGGAATTATTTGAACGGGAGGCAATGCGTCTTGATGAATTAGGTAAACATCCTCAAATTCCAGAATTATTAGCCTTTTTTAGTCAAGAAAATCGTCAATATTTGATTCAAGAATTTATAGATGGAGATGACCTAGCAAAAGAGTTACAACTTAAAGGAGTATTCACCGAACAGCAAATAAAAGAATTACTCAATGATATGTTAGCTGTTTTGAAATTTGTTCACTCCAATAATGTCATTCATCGCGATATTAAACCCGAAAATATTATTAGAAGAAAACGAGATAATAAGCTAGTATTAGTTGATTTTGGTGCAGCCAAAGAGGCAGAAGGTATGGACGCTTCTGTTACAGGTACAATTATTGGTTCGGCTGCTTATATCGCTCCCGAACAAGCTGTAGGTAAACCCAAATTTGCTAGCGATCTTTATAGCTTAGGTGCAACTTGTCTGCATTTACTTACTAATGTCGAACCCACAGAATTATTTGATGTTGCAGAAGGGGAATGGAGATGGCGAGAATATCTTGAAGATAATGATATTAGCTACGAACTCAGTCGAGTTTTAGATAAGTTAGTAGAAGGAGCAACTAAGAGAAGGTTTGAAACAGTAGAGGAAGTTTTACAAGCACTGTATGGAGGAATATCAACTACAATAAGAACTACGAGAACTTCTGGATTTAATTCTGCTCAAAAACGTAATTATGGAGTACCTAGTAATTTCTCCTCAAAAACTTCTGCCTCGGGAAAATCCAAAGTTAAACCACCATCAGTCAAAAACTTAGACTTAAAAGTCTTTACTTATACTTTCTTGAGAATTGACAATACAAATTCGATTGTAATCGGAAGAAATCCTCCTGTAAAAACTATTGAATATCGTGGAAAAGCCAAATATATTACCGTCGATTTGGGGAAAGGTGTAACTATGGATTTAGTAGGTATTCCTGGTGGTAAATATCTGATGGGTTCTCCCGATAATGAAGCTGAAAGAAGTAGCGAAGAAAGTCCCCAACATCCTGTAGCAATTCGTCCTTTTTTGATGGGAAAATACCCTGTTACTCAGAAGCAATGGGAAGTAATAATGAAAAGTAATCCTTCTCGTTTTACTGATGATCCTGATAACCCTGTAGAAAAAGTTTCTTGGTTTGACTGTTGGAAATTCTGTGAGAAATTATCAGAAAAGATTGGTAGGGAATTGAGATTACCGACGGAGGCAGAGTGGGAATATGCTTGTCGTGGTAAAACTAAAACCCCGTTTCATTTTGGAGAGACGATAACCACTGAGTTAGCTAATTATAATGGAGAATATGCTTATAGTTCAGGAAAAGAAGGAGAATATCGAGGCAAAACTACTAAAGTAGGCAGTTTTTCCCCTAATAGTTTTGGATTATACGATTTACATGGCAATGTAGCCGAATGGTGCGCCGATAGTTGGCATGATAGTTACCAAAATGCACCCAATAATGGAAGTGCTTGGTTAAGTGATAAGGAAAAAGATTCTCGGGTTTTAAGGGGTGGTTCTTGGCTGCATCTTCCTGGTTCTTGTCGTAGTTCCCACCGTTTAAGTTCCTCTCCCGAAAGTAAATCTGATGCTTTTGGATTTAGAATTGCTTCTAGTGTTTGATAGCAAAGTTCATGAGGGGCTGCGTGCTGAATTTACTTCAGCACTTTAAAAGCCCCGTCCCGCCAGTAAACTGGGGGACTTCTTTTGGAAGAAAGTTAAAATACAAGGGGGCTAAATTATACTGCGAACGGCTTAAAACTGGACTTTTGGCAAAAGGCTAAAGTTC
>JASJEK010000302.1 GCA_030064915.1 Xenococcaceae cyanobacterium MO_234.B1 | reverse complement strand
TACGCCCCGTTTGCGTCTTACGGAGTGGCGCATCACGAGGAGGTTTCCTCCTCAGTTTATACGCCACGTCCGACGCGGGGTCGTTCCTCCATTTCAGCCGTCCGTCTTGTACGCCCCGTTTGCTAGGTGAGCATTCCCTTGCGCCTAAGGGCGGCGCGGGGTCTCACCTCTGACGCCGACGCGGGGTCTGACCTCTTTGCGTGAGATAATAATACAATTGTCCTAACCTTACTTCTACATACTATAAGTTAATAATTTTCTCTATCAAAACAGAAACATCAGGAAATGCTAGAGGTTGAATTATACCTTTAGTAAGTGTAGATTTCGTAGCGTAATCGCCGTCTAAAGGTTCTCGAAACACTACCAAGTGCATTTTTTTCAGATTTACAACCCAATATTCTAAAATACCTGCTTCTGCGTAGATTTTATTTTTAACTTCCAAATCCTTCTCTAAACTGGAGTTAGCATACTCAATCAGCCAAAAAATATTTTCTGGATATGGATGATGCTCTCGGTATTCTCGTCCTAGTCGTTGAACAATGGCTATATCTGGTTCAGGTTCTGAATTGTTAGGTAGTGTAATAGGTTTAGCATGGCGAATTTTAGCCCGTTCTGCTAGGAGATTTGCTAGATACTCTCCAGCTTCATCACTACAATAAGCATGAGGCTCCCTCTCTGGAGGCATTTCGACAATTTCTCCCTTGAGTAATTCAACTTTGCGATCGCATAAAATTCCAGCAGCAATCATACGGTGATATTCATTTGTCGTCCACTTAGCAGCTATAAAAGCCATATCATTTATTTTTTCGCCATAGTAATTTTGTTTTATAAGGTATTTCTAGAATGCCGATCTCAAGCGCGTCCTTCTTGCTTATTTAAATTTAATCCATATTTATCGGGTCAACATCAATAATCATACTGACAGATTTAGGACAGATTTTTCTTAAACTATTAAAGTCAGGTAAATTACATTTATCTGTACCAGGATACTTTAATAAAATTTGCCAACGATAACGACGGGCTACTCTCATAACACTAGCAGGAGCAGGGCCCAATAGCTCCCATTCATCAGCCAAAAGATTTAAACAAGCATCTGCTAAAGCTTCCGCTGTTTCCCTAACTTCTGTCTCATTAACACTACTGAGTTTAATCAAGATTAGTTTCCCATGGGGAGGATAATTTAAAGCTTCTCTTTGCTCTAACTCTGCACTACTAAAACTAGCATAATCATGGTTTTTAACGGCTCTAATAACAGGGTGTTCTGGGGAGTAGGTTTGAATAATGACTCTTCCCTGTTCGTCTCCTCTTCCTGCTCTTCCTGCGACTTGAGTTAGAGTTTGAAAGGCTCTTTCGGCTGCGCGATAATCAGAACGATGTAATAACCCATCCGCAGATACTACTCCAACTAAAGTTACTCCTGCAATATCTAAACCCTTAGTCAACATTTGTGTTCCTACTAGAATATCTGCTTGCTTGGAGGTAAAACGGGCAATTAAATCACGGTGAGCATTTTTGTTTCTAGTGGTGTCGCTGTCAAAACGAATCCATCTTAGATCAGGAAACAGCTTACTAATTTCCTGAGTTACTTTCTGTGTACCACTACCAAAAAACTTGAGATAGGGAGAACAACATTCGGGACAGCTATTAGGTTGAATACTGGTGTAATTACAGTAGTGACATCGTAATAGTTTGGCTGCGCCTTCATGAGTGTAGTGATAGGAAAGAGATACATCACAGTTGGGACATTCCATAACAAAACCACAACTGCGACAAGAGACAAAAGTACTGTGTCCCCTTCTAGGAATAAAGAGAATAGCTTGTTGCTGACGTTCCTGAATATCTGCGAGCGCATTTTGTAAAGAGCTACTAAAAATCGATCTATTACCCCTATTTAATTCCTCTCTCATGTCCACTATTTCTACAGGAGGTAAGGGACGGGATGCGATTCTTTCAGGTAAAGATAAATAGTATTGTGATAATTTTTGATCTCCCCTGCTCCCTTGCTCCCTTGTCTCTACCAAACTCTCCAAAGAAGGTGTTGCTGAACCTAAAACTAGGGGACAGTTGGCTAATTCTCCACGCCAGTTGGCTACAGTACGAGCATGATAGGTTGGAATAGGACGGTCTTGTTTAAAGCTGGAGTCATGTTCTTCATCTAGTACAATTAGACCCAAATTTGGTAGAGGCGCAAAAATGGCAGAGCGAGTACCAATAATTACTTGGGGTTCACCTTGAATAGTTTGTCGCCAAGTATCATACCTTTCTCCATCGGAAAGTTTACTGTGATATACACAGACTTGATCGGCAAAACGAGCGCGAAATCTATCGGTTAGTTGTGGTGTTAAGCCAATTTCAGGAACTAACACCAGGGCAGATTTACCTTGAGCTAAAATAGATGCGATCGCCTGTAAATAGACTTCGGTTTTTCCTGAACCAGTAACACCGTGTAAAAGGATTTGAGCATATCCTGTTTGATTATTAATTACTTTTAAGGCTTCGGCTTGGGCTGGACTTAATTCTTTAGGAATATCTCTGGTTTGAGCAATTCCCTGCTCTTTTCTTAAAATCTCTTTTTCGGAAAAAGTAATGTAGCCTCTTTCTGCTATTTTCTTTAGTGTGGCTGTACTAGTGCGGCTGAGATTAATTAGTTCTTGTTGCCACATTTCCCCTCCATTCTGACGCAGAACTTGCAATACCTCTTTTTGTCGAGAGGTAAGATCATCTAAGAAGGTTTCGGTAACTAAAGTCACAGCCGTTTGTAGTTTTGCTTGAATTCTTTTAGGGGGTTCGAGATAGCTTTCTACCCAACCTCTTTTAGTTAATTCCCTAATGCCTCTGTCTGCACCTTTTTCCTGATTTCGGAGATACTTAACGCTGTAATTACCGTCTTTTTGTCGTTGCAGTAGTTGTAAAATTTGTCTGGCTGTTGAACTACAAAAAGTTTCTGCCCCTTGAGGAATATTATCTGGTACGAGGCGAATTCTTCTTTGCGTTCGCCCTAATAAGCCAGGAGGAAGAGCCACCCGAATAGCACTCATTAAGTCAGTTAAATAATATTCTGCGACTCGCTGTAACAATTCCCAATAGCGCTCAGGGAAAAACCCCGAACTAACTATATCTTCAATAGGGCGAATTCGCTCTACTTCTAGGTTTACTGGTGGAGTATCTAATAGTTGAATGACAATTCCCCCTGTCTTTTGCATCCCAAAGGGTACGCTGACAATATCCCCTGGCTGTGTCAACAAGTCATGAGGAAGACTATAGGTGTATAATCCCTGCACTCCTGGAAAGTCAATCAATACTTCTACCCACTTAGTTGAAGACGATGATAAGGCTAGCTTATAGCTCTTTATTGGTTCTGCAACTAAATTACTGGAGTTAAGGGCTACAGAAAGATCCGAATCTCGATCAAGTCGGTCGCTATCCACTTTTGACTCTGATAATTGTGCTTCGTACAAAGATACCATCTTATCTTGCCTAGAGGTCTTAATTTTTGTGGCTCAGAGACAATTCAGAAAAAAACCATAGGCAATAGTAATAGTTAATTGTAAAAAATTAGATGAATATTATTGATTTAAGGCCTAAATATCTTGGAGCTATAAGGAAGATAAATATAATCTGTATAGGTTACTAAATCTTGGAGCAAGATTAAGATTAATTCTAGGGGAAACGCATCTTAACGGTATTGACAAATTGCTTTTTAAGTCAAGCTAATTTAGCTGCGATTACCCTGTTAGAGAAACTAAGTAGCTAAGCAAAATTATTGGTAGATTAAGAGAAAAAGTCACAAACTATGATACAAGTGAGTTTTAACCTCTTGAACCTTTTAGATAAATGCAGAGGAAAAAAGGCGCTCAAGACTCAAGGTTCCTGCTGGGATTCTAGTCTCAAACGACAGCGAACCGTTCCCGCTCTTTCTGCTACTGCTATTACTTCAATTGCAGTACCTGATGAACCTTTCACCACCCACTCTACATGACGGCGGAAATCTGTGCCCAAAGCCAACTTTTCAAAAGCTTTGTTAGCGCGCCCTTCCAGATGCTCAATTTCTTGTTCCAATTGCCCACTAATTAAGGTCACTCCTTCTGGTAAGGATAAAATTACTTCAATAGGACGTACTGACTGACGTTCTAAAGCTTTTCGGCTGGTGTAAGTAGGCAAGAATCCCTGATTTGACCACTGGACAACAACATGATAAATGTCGCCTCCTTGGTAAGTAACTTCTGTGCGTTCAACTACTAAGCGGGGAGACATTAGAGCGTGAGAGATCGCAAATTGACATTGTTTTTGACATAAATCGGGTAAGTATTCAGCAGGGGCATTTTGCCAGACGGCTTTTTCATCCCAACCGCCAATTTCTACTTCTCCCAATTGAGGATGGTGAAAGGGTTGCCAGTCAATGAAACCTTTTCCCCCTAACTTTTCATCATTCCACTTTAATAACTTCAGAGATTCTTCGGGAGGGGAATAGCGAAACCACTTGACGTAATCTTTCTTCTCAATTCCCGCTTCAGTGGGCGCGTCCCACAGCTCGATAGTAAAACCAAACCAACCAAAGTGATCGTAACCATAGTCATCCATCGAGCCATAAATTACTTCTTTGGGATGGTAACGGAAATCATGATACACAGAGACGCAGTTATATCCTGTTATTTGTTTTCCCTGTTCCCCAATAAGTTGGTAAATCTCTAAATCCTCCACAGGGAAGTGTTCGTCAGGGTAAGTGGCGTAGGGGCGCAGAATAACAGCGGAGTAAGTATGATAGCTGATAAAGCCGTTGATGTTGCGGTTCTGATGCCAAAACTCTGCTTCCGCACGGGTTTCTGGCTCGGAAAAGGGAAAATCTCCTGCCCCTTTTTGTTGAGCCTCTGGAGACCATTGGTGCAGGGCTATTTCATTCTCAATGGTAAGATTATCGTGCTAAATTAAAAATACTAAATTGAATATGGCTGAAATCGCGCTCGTTAGTATATTTGCTGGCTTACCAGACCGCAGAAGAAAACAAGGAAAAAGACACCCGCTACCATTATGTCTAGCTTTGTTTACTCTAGCTGTGGCAGCTGGAAACCAGGGATTTCTGGCAATAGGTGATTGGTTGAAATCATACAAACAACAGTTGAAAGAGTTGTTTGAGGTGGATATTCTTCCTTCCTACAGCACGATTAGGCGATCGCTATTGTCTCTTGACTATAAAGAGTATTCAGCAAGATTAGCCCAATGTGAATGAAATTGAGCCGATTTCAGGTGAAACACTAGGTCTTGACGGCAAAGTGTTAAGAGGTTCTTATCTATTGGAAACCGATAATCCTCATTCTCAACCTCATAAAGCGATAACTTTAGTGAGTGCTTATTTAGTAGAAAGAGGGTTAATCTTGCAACCTTGTGAAGTCAAAGATAAGAGTAATGAAATCACAGCTATACCTGAATTTATCAAGGTATTAGCGGTTAAAGGAGTAGTATTTGCATATGAATCGATGAATACTCAAAAAAAACCATTAACGCAATCATAGATAGTGGTAATCATTACTTAGCCGCAGTTAAAGGAAATCAACCTACTTTATATCAAGGTATTCAAGCAGAATTTACTCCTGAAGAAACTGATTATCAAGTTAAATTATGGGCATGGTCGTCTCGAAAAAAGAAAAGTTAGTATTTGCGATCGCTAAGGGGAATTATCCAGAATGGATAGGTTTGAAGACTATTATTCGTGTAGAATGTGAAAGACAAACCTCACGTAAAATCGAAAATAGCGTTAGGTATTATATTAGCAGTTTGACTGAGAAAGCCGTTAAATTTGCCCAAAGAATTCGTGGTTACTGGGGAGTAGAAAATAAAGTTCATTATGAAGCGAGATGTTACCCAAGGTGAAGATAAATCTCGAATTCGTACCAAACCTTTACCTCAAATCATGGCAATTGCTAGAAATTTAGCCCTTAATTTATATCGAGAGGCAGGGTTTAATAATATGGCTCAAGCAGAACGAAAATGTAAATTTGGACTAGAGCAGATTTTGTCTATTTTTAGAATGAAATAGCCCTGTAGTCCAGGTAAGTGTTTAACTAACAATATTACGAACCCGATTAAACAGGGACAAGACACTTTAAGAAACTTACTTACTACTGCTTTACAAGGTGCTGATTTAGTTCAAGGTCAAGCAATATTAAACACGGTAACTAATACCAATAACTTCCTTAAAGGCGCTTGGAATTCCACAGTAATTGATAAAACTTTAAACGCTGCTAATTTTGCTCTAAGTTTGCATAATGCAATGATGCTATCTAATAACATTGCTGAAACGGTACTCGATACAGTATCGGCGGTACTGGAGACAATAGGGATTAGTGACGCTGAGGGGAATCCTATAGACGTAGCAGACTGGTTAACCAGCAAGATTACTCAAGTTATCCAGGAGATTATCGGGGCGCAAACATTTACAGAATTATCTCTCAAGCTAACCGCAGCTAACCGTATCTACCAAGCAGGAATGAACATCCTGGATAACGTTACTGACTTAATGGATACAACCTTAGACTTAGACCAATATACAGGAGAAAATATAGCTAGAATAGGCAACGCTTTAAGACAATCTGGAGTAGTTCCCTATGATGCCTATGACCAGATGATAGAAGACTTAGACGTTAGAGGACGTAGTAAATGGTTATTCAAATTAGAACAGGCTGAAGATGCTGTAGATAATCTTTATTCCATTGCTGATAGTATCAGGGATATTAAAGAGATAAGGCAAGAACTAAAAGAAAGTAGAGACGAATTCCAAGAAACTTTAGAGACAGGAAAAACTACATTATCTGAATCTGAAACAGAATTAGAAGCTGAAATAGAAAGTAGTCCTGAACCAACAGAACAAGATGAGGCTAGGGGATAATGGTAGCGGTTAGAGACTGGCGGACTTCTCAAAGATACATCAGGATAGGTCACAACAAAGCTATCCGAAACTACTTCCAAACTGTTACTCGTGGCACTACTCGGGAATCTTTAAGGAATAGTCTTTTAATTACTAGCTTTGATAGCGCGGATCAGATGTTGATTAAGATGCAATACTTTAACCAATATCTCTCAGGAGTAAAAACTGATACTGTTCCCCTGATTCCTGAATTTTGGAATATGAGAGGAGGAAGCGCGCGCCCCCAATTAGTAGTAGCATTTAGACCCAAAAATAGGAGTAATGAGCCAAAAAATAAAGCTAGTAAATGGGCTTTAACTATTCCTCACTTTGATGCGGGTGGCACTCAAACAAATAAAATAATAGAAATGTTCTCAGAACACTAGCTTTATTTCTTTCTGGTTAGAGTCCTTACATTGGAGAATTGATTTTATCCCCCAAACCAATTTACAGAGTTAAAACAAACCTAGATGTCAGGTCAATATCAATTACTGGCAGACCAGTTTACATCAACACGGCGTTAGTTTTCCTGTAATGATATATGGTTAATTTAATCACTAAAGCAGCGAAACAAGCTTTAAATATTGACACGGTAGAGCGAGCTATTGTATTTGGTGCATTGGCTTTAAGGGCTGCTATTGTAGGACGTACAGAATTTGACAAAGATGAGGATAGAGATGTTTTAATCGATATTGTGACCAATAGGGATAATACGACTAGTTTATCTATTGATGTATTACTACCTTTTGGTAGTTATAGTTTCTATTCCCAAGGTGGTTCAATTATCGAAAATATTCAAACTTTACCTAATGCTTTATTGTCTTTAACTGACCAATTTAATTTTACAACTGAACCTAGTACAGAACTTTTACCCGCAATTCCCGACTATGACCAAGTTGTAATAAATACTTTTGAAAAATACTTGTTTCACTACTCATCTATTTTGTGGGCATCTATAGAGAACAAAAGAAATAAAATAGTAAGTTTTAGGTTTAATCCTGAAGGCACAATAAAACTTGATTTAGCCATACCTTTTGATATTAATAAATGGTTACTAGGGGATAATTACATTAACTCAGTATTACGAGTTGTTGATAGCTACCAAGTTCCTGAAACTAGTAATATTTTAAGTCAATTAACTAATGACCAAATATTAAACAATGACCTATTACTAACTAATTAATCATGGCTGACTTTCAAGCTAAAAAAATCCCAATTTTTTCAGATGTAAATGATCTGGCAATTGCACCTACTGCGAATAGTGGTGGAAATATTAGTCACTTTTACGATTTATACAATCAATTAGTTGATGACTTAGAGGAAAGCATAACGGATGTTGAAGAAATAGCAGGAGACGGGCTTGATACTGCTCAATATGCAGATGCTTCAGCTTATGATTATTATTACTATACTGCTTTACCCAATAGAAACTATATAATCTTTCAGAACAATAATACAAGTTTTGATTTAGGTAATCATGATTTGGTTTCAGGTTCAAATACTATTGGCAACATACCAGCAAACGGAGAATTATTCAGAATAATTGCTGAGGGAAATATCACTAATTTTGATAATATACAATGGGAAATTGGAGGGAATGTTTTAACTGTTACAAAAGTTGCTTCTTACTCTACTGGCAGTATTTGGTGGTTTTACGATATAAGTAAACTGTATCCCGATCCGTATGGTTATACTTCTGAGGAAGTAACCGAAAATGATGCAATTAATTTAATTACAACTAATGCAGAAACCAATATAAATTTTCGGCTTGAGATGACAGTTTATAGTGTAGAACCATCTACGTCTGAACCTACCCTAGAAGTTTATGAATTTTCAGAGATTAGCACTATAGATTTAGGCGGAGGAAACTACGGCGGAATAGTTGGCACGATTCCAAAAACTGGCAAGCTGCAAAAAATTGCTGTTAACGATATTGGCGATGGGTACGGAACATTTTTTAGCACAAATGGTGGAAACTCCGTCTTAACTTTTGATGCCTTTGAAATAGCAACAGAAGGTTATCAATGGACAATCTCTGATGATGATTCTCAAGATGTTACTCAAGGACAAGAATTGAGTTTTCAAACTACAGCCGAAGAATTAAACAGAACTTTTTATTTATACATCTATGGCTAGGAATGTTTATGGACATACTTTTACAAGTCTTACCGTTTCTAGGTGGAACCATATCAGTTGTCAATGTTTTCTTTTTTATGTATCTTCGCAACCTCGAGAAAGATCTAGAGAGAGAAAGAAAAGAATACAGGGAATTTAGAAAAGAAACAGAAGGCAGATTACGACGGATGGAATTTTTTCTAGATAAACGATTTAGCTTTAGCTCCTTACCTGATGGTTATAAATAAACATTGGACTTGTAGACAATTGATTGTATTAATGTTATCCCT
>JASJEK010000060.1 GCA_030064915.1 Xenococcaceae cyanobacterium MO_234.B1 | reverse complement strand
CCTCTGCTCCCTCTGCTTTTCATCTCTAGCTTGTCTTAAAGAGAAACGGTATTACTGTACCCTAATCGCTCTTCCTCCCGAACCAAAGACAATGGGAAGTTCTGTTTTATGAGGTTCCCAACCCACCTCAAAACCTTGCGCCCAAGCTAGTTCTCTAGCAGCACGAAAACTAGAAAAACTGTTGGGTCTAACAATAAAAGCGAGATAGTCTTCACTAGGGTCTAATTCTGCTAGTACTTGATTAAAATCGGAATTAGGTTGACTAAATTGTTCTTCTGCTTCTCCTGGTTGAGTTTCAATCGGTTCATACAGTAAAGAAAAAGTACTAGCATTAACCATTTTTACAGTGTAGTATTTAGTCTGAGTTTGGAAATTAATCAAGCGGTTAGCTCGACTCTGCAAACAAGAGCGATAATTACTCATTCGAGCAAGATATTCCCTAGAACTAGCTAGATCAGAATCGAGAGAAAAATCAGGTTTATTACAAGAAGGAAGATTTTCTACTACCCTGTCAATTTCTGCTCCTACTTGAGCATCGTTAATATAAGTAATTTTGTTATCTCTAATTTCAAAAAATTTGGGGTTTTTTTTAGTTTCTGAAGCTAGAGGAGTACGTACAATAGAATCAGCTTCTACTGTGATTAAAGTAACAAATAAACTAATAAACATTAACACTCCGACAGTGTTAGTTAGAATATCGAGAAACGAATCTAAATTTTGCTCAGGAACAGTATTTAATATTTTATTTCTGCGTCTCATTTGATGTCTCTTCTCCTGTTACCAATTGCCATCCTGCATCTAGAGGTTCATAGCCAATATCAATTTCTGCTCCTTGTACCATAGTCCGAACTTGGTTAAAAACATCTATTCCGTTAGGTCGGACTGCAATAATTAAATACTCTGTATTCCTGTTTATCTTAATCATTTTAATCAACTCTTGTAAGGGGGAATTAGGGCTTTGTAATTCTTCTTGGGGAACAAATATTTTACTCGGATGCAGAATTACTCCATCTTTACGACATTCAATATAACGGGGGTTTTTACTCTCATTTATTCCCTTTTCTCCTTCATTACGAGCGACAATTCTTACCTCTTGTTTATCTAAAGCCTGACTGGTAAGGACAATAATTAATAAAATTAATGTCCCAATTGTACAAGCTAAAATCGAAAGAAATGGAAAAAGTTCTACATCTGTATTTTGTCGAGAAAAAGTCCGCCTACGCATAAAATTTATACTAACTACTTAACTACTTGATTTCGACGAAACCAACTCGCGCCTTCCCTACAAAGAATCTAACTTCTGGCAGTGAGCGAAACTCTAACCTCACTCACGTTTAACTAGGAATATTGCCATTGTTTTGTTCTACGAGAGTAATGCGACGTGGTTTATTGAGTTGCTTTAAGACTGGACGAAGTAACTCGAGATTCTCTTGTACTCTTTCTAAAACCTCTTTGAGTTGAGCCGTTTTTTCTAGGGAACGCAAGCTCTCATCAAGGCTGTTTTGAACCTGTTTAAAGTCAGTGATTTTGTCCGCAGCTTTTTCTAAAGCACTAACTCTAGTTTCTAAACTTTTGGCTACTTGTTCAAGTTGCTGACTAATTTCTTGAGACTGAGAACTTAAACCTTTTGCTAGGGTAATATTTTTCAATCTTATTTCTTCAATGATCGCTTTAGTATGAGCGATCGCCTTTTGATTGGCTTGTTGTTGTTCCGCAAAAAAGTTCATGAATTCCTGACGGTCTTGGGCTGCAATTTTTCTGACTTCTGCTACTTGAGCAATCACTTGAGAACTTACGTTTTGTACTTTGCCAATTTCAGTTAAAAAGCCTTGAGCTAGAGCCTTCGCTGCTTGTTCTGCATAGTTTTGAGCCGGTTCGATTAAAGCTTCAGGATTAGGGAAATGTTGATTGATGGAACTTTTAACTGCTTTGTCAATAGCTTCTTCGTTCAGACCTTGATTTTTATCTTTAAGTCTGGGGAGTAGTTGATCATTAATAAAAATATCTATACCCAAAAGCAACCGAGATTCGTAACGCTCCACTAAAACTAGAGGAATCATTACCAAGACGCTAAGAAACAAAGCTAATAAAGTAGTATCGAAAGCAACCGCTAAACCCCCTGTAACCGTTCCAATTCCTTCCTTAATGAGCTCTACATCTCCTGCTTGCTCTAGAAATCCTGAAAAACCATTAACTGCTTTGCTAATACCAATTACAGTACCAATAAATCCCAATAGAGGAATTGCCCATACTAAAATACGAGGTACAGAATAGGATGATTCGGAAGCACTCTGGTAAAAAGAAGCATCATCTAAAGCAAATTCCGTAGCAGCAGCGCGATCGCCTGATTTAATGTAAGAAGCTAAAATACGGCTACAGCGTCGAGCAACTAAGCTACCATCTTGATGCAATCTATCCTGGAGGTAGGCTACTTCTTTAGAGTCTGGTCGATCGAGAGGAATATGATCCGCAATCCAGATTTTGCTTAAAACTTTATATTCTGGTTGTATTTGCCAATATTTGACTATAATAGTGGCAATTACAATCGCTGATAAAACTATTACGAGAAATTGGGTAAATCCTCTCTCATATAACAAAATTCCAATGGCAGATCCTCTAAAAGGTATTAGTATTGCATAAGTAGCTACTACCAAAATGCCTGCGATCGCTAAAACTGAAGTAAAGTTAACTTCTAACTCTTGGCGTTTAGAATTACGCAAACGGGATTTTGACCCAGGTTTAAATTTAAAGTTTGATTGATTCATGTTATTTAACTATATAAATCTTGCCGATATAAGTCGCTTTGGATATGATTTCCATATAACTTAGGGCACTCTTGGTTAAAACTCACTTCCTTTAAAGACTTGTGAAGTTTTTATGAAGTATAGAGTTGCACTTAATCTAGGCTTTTGACAAAGTATAATATTACCCAGGAATTATGTAAATTTAGCTAACGGGAGCTTGAAATTCGGAGTTCACTAGTTTCAGGAGTTAGACTCTTTTTAATAGTAGTTGCTAAACTAAGTGACAAAGTTATCATCAAAAATCATGAACCAAAAACTACTTACTGTTTTAGGCTGTTCTAGTTCAGTTGCCTTAACTTTACTAAGTGCCACTTCTGTTAACGCTAATGTTGCTTCTGAATACGTTTTTACTGCACCAGATATTAACAATGAAATAGCAGATATTCCTGCTAGCAATAAAGATTATCCTTTTTTTGATTGTAGTTGTAGTGAATACGATGCTGCTGCTATAGAACAAAGCGATCGCGAAGGGGAACAAGCGATTGAACTATACGGCTGTGATTGTGCTGGTTGTAGAAGATTAGTGCGTAATCTTGAAAAACCCGATAAATTAATGCCTCAAATTTAGGGAAATTGACGAACTCGAAGCAGACTAAAGAACTTAAGGATTAAGGACACAGGTGGCGAACCAAGTTCGCCATTTCAAGATGTCTGAGTCAGCGGTACACCGCGCCCTTAACGAACGGGGCGATACTTGCTGAGGCGGCAACTGCCGAGGTAACTGAGGCAGCAAGCGAGCCGCCGTCTTGAATTCGATTCAAGAGACAGCCCATCCGGTGCGGTGCGGGGCGCTTGCTGGAGCTTTAATCTTTAATCTATGGATATGAACCTTAAGGCACGGGGTAATAGAAGCTCCATTGCGCGGGGGGCTAGAACATAACAGTCAACCGTTAGAGTTACAAAAGATAAATCCCACAAGCCCCCTTCCCCGACCGCATTCCGCGGTCAAAATATTGTTGGTTTCCCGACAGTACCGCTATATCTTCTTCTGCATTTTAATATGGGGTACACCAGTCGATGAGGATGGAAACACTTCCCCAATAGGCTCAAAGCCAGACCTTTGATAAAACTGCACTTTTGTGACTCTAGCATTAAGAACCAAAAGACCTGCTCCTTGGTGAATCGCTACTTCGCTTAATGCTTGAAGTATAAGCGTTCCCAACCCTTTTTTCTGGTATTCTGGCTCGACAACCATTTGATAAATGTGAAACTCATCAGAACTGTTCTGACTTAACCGACCATACGCCAGTACGTGATTTTCGGGATTAGCTGTAATCACAAGATGCAGATCTTGTTCTTCTTGAGGCTCAAAGATTGCTTCAAACGGAATACCATGTTCTTGATAAAACAGACGATATCGAAGTTGGGCAGCCTGGTGGTATTCAGGACTACCGTACTCAACAAACTTCAATTGGTAATTCGTCGTTTCTAACAAAGGCTCTAGAATCAATATTATTCTCTTAGTTAATTTTTAAAAGTTAATTAACCTATTATTTTGCGTTATATGTCTTCTGGATTTTAACTCACCAGATTGATAAATTTCCGATTAATTCTGTATGATACCTAGTGAGACCGAGAGTCCCAGACCCTAGCAGCCTGATAGGTCTAATGCTGTTTGGCAGTACTGGATTGCTAATTCGACAGCAACAAAAGCTAAGAGGTAAGTTCAGTAGAACCTAAATTTCAGTTAACATCACTATCTCTTTACTGATGAACCAAAAAGGAATAGTTAAGGAAAATAAGAATTTTAAGAGAAGGGAGTCGTTAAAAGTATTGATGCATAAAGGGTTTAGTGATATCAAAAAACAAATTGGACAAATGATTGTAGTCCGTACTACGGGTCATTTATTCGATCATCAAATTCGCTATCCAAAATGGGAAGCGGATAACGCTACTTTGCAACGATGGCTCAAAGAGTTAAATCTCGGAGGAGTAATTTTACTAGGAGGTAGTGCAGCCGAATTAAGATTGCGATCGCAACAATTGCAGTCTTGGGCAACTACACCCCTATTTATTGCTGCTGATATTGAGGAAGGAGTAGGGCAAAGGTTTCCTGGTGCAACTTGGTTTCCTCCTCCTATGGCACTATCTGCTATTGCCAAACAAAATCTGACTCTTGCTTGTAACTATGCTCATCAAATGGGTGCAATTACAGCACGAGAAGCAGTTGCCACAGGTATTAACTGGTTACTCGCTCCTGTAGTAGATGTGAATAACAATCCTGATAATCCAGTGATTAATATTCGCGCTTTTGGGGATACTCCTGAAATAGTTAGTAAGCTTACTACAGCTTTTATTCAAGGAGCGCAACAGCACCCAATTCTGACTACAGCTAAACATTTTCCTGGACATGGGGATACGGCTACAGACTCCCATCTCGATTTACCTACTATCCCTCACTCTGATTCTCGGTTAGGGTCTGTCGAATTACCCCCTTTTAAAAATGCGCTTGCTGCTGGAGTGGATAGTGTGATGACAGCACACCTCGTAATTGCTGCTTGGGATAAAAACTATCCTGCCACTTTATCCCCTTATATCTTGACTAAGAAACTCCGAGAAGAATTCGGCTTTTCAGGTTTAATTGTCACTGATGCTCTGATTATGGGAGGAATAACAAAATATGCTTCTCCTGCTGAAGTAGCAGTAATGACAGTAGAAGCAGGAGCAGATGTTTTATTGATGCCTGATGACCCTGCAATAGCTATAGAATCAATCTTGCAAGCGGTAGAATCAGGACGTATTAGTGAAGCTAGAATTTATCAGTCTCTGGAGCGTATTAGACAAGCTAAAGAGAAAGTAACAGTTAATCTTGATGAATCAAACCCCCTTAATTTTCTGAGTCAACTATCTCAACCTCAAGCAACTCAAACAGTGACAGAAATCTTAGAACATTCTGCCCAATATGGGGGGGATTTACCTTTAAGAATGCCCGAAAATCAATCTATAAGAAATCTGGTAATAACAGACAATCTTTTAAATAGTAGCTTTCTGGATATTTATAGTCCTGCGATCGCAATTCCTGAAAAGTTGGGCTACCAAAGTCAAATTTTAGATAGTCATAGTCTAGAGTGCATCTTACTAGACAGCAGCCAAACTTTACTACAAATCTTTATTAGAGGTAATCCCTTTCGAGGTACAGCAGGCTTAACGTCTCAAGCCAAAAATATCTATCAACAATTACTAGAACAAAAACAAGTAATTGGTCTAATTATCTATGGTAGTCCCTACATTATAGACTGGTTTAAACCCCTTCTTTCTGCTGGATTATCCTGGGTCTTTGTTTATGGACAAATGCCACAAAGTCAAAGGTTTGCGTTTAAAAAGTTATTTAATTTTTCTGATGGTATAACAAATACTAAGCAGCAAGATTTTGGATTTTAACATTAAACATTAAACATTAAACATTATTATTTAGTAAAAAAATCATAACGACCTCCGTATCCCGCGAACGCGTTCGCAGGATACGATCGGTCATTTCATTTATCATTTATCATTTATCATTTATCATTTATCATTTATCATTTATCATTTATCATTTATCATTGGCTTGGAAGTAGGCTTGAATCTAGAAAAATGTTCGCGAGTTCAATGTTCAATGAAGGGTCATTCCAAACTCAAGGGGCTGTCCGATGAGGAGATCTCATCGGTTTATACGCCCCATCGAACTCCGTCCGCGAAGCGAACCTCTTTCCGAACTCACTTTATCTACTTATTAAGATGTGTTTTAGTTTAAGCTAATTCTTGTGTATTAATGTTAATCTTTCATTAGGGAAATAGGATAAAAATAGTGCGGGAGGGTTTATGTCTGTTATTAAAAACCACCTAAAAGGCACTCTTAGTTATTTGTACTCAGAAAATAACCGATTTTTTGATAGGTCTAATTTTTTATTAAAAGACCTTCTTGCTTTTTCTGACATAGATAATAATTTCAGAAATTTAGTTAGGACTAAATTAGATGTTGCTAAACATAATTTTGGAGTAGTAGAACCAATTATAGGTACTGAGGAAGACGATACTCTAAAAGGTGGACAAGGAAATGATACGATTCGTGGTCTTGGAGGAGATGACCATTTATTAGGTCTTGAAGGTCGAGATTTTTTGGTTGGTGGAGAAGGTAATGACGAGCTTAAAGGTAATTTAGGCAAAGATACTCTAAAAGGTGGAGCAGGGGATGACACCTTAATTGGTGGCGGTAAAATTGATATCTTATATGGTGGCGAAGGAAGAGATACTTTTGTGCTTCAGTCGAACCGTGGTAAAGACTTTATCATGGACTTTGAGTTAGGAATAGATATCTTACTTCTATCAGATGATCTAACTCTCGATTCTTTAACCTTTGAAAGTGATTTAGCTGGGACAGGTACTTTAATTCGTAACAGCGATGGGAATGCAATAGCTGTTTTGAAGAATATTCCTCTGGGTAGTCTTACTACTGAGATTAAAGACCCCAATGCTCCAGAATTAGCCTTTGAGGGATTTCCCTATCTTTCCAATTTTCTGGAACTATCTAATGGTCTAAATATGCACTACCTTGATGAAGGTAGTGGCGATCCTATAGTACTGCTTCACGGTCAGCCTACATCTTCTTTTCTCTGGCGTAATATTATCCCCGAACTGGCAGAAAGAGGTCGAGTCATTGTTCCTGATTTAATTAATTTTGGACTTTCTGATAAAACAGAAGAACCACTAAATTTTATTGAAGATCATGGTGCGCTATTTGGGGAATTTATTGACAGTTTAGGATTAAAAGATATTACTCTTGTCGGTCATGATTGGGGGGGAGCAATCCAGTTAAGCTATGCCGTAGATAATTCTGAAAACATTAAAGCTCTAGCCTTCATGGAGAGTTTTGCTGTTCCCTTTCCCGATGTTAGTGTTGTTGAGGCGTTTCCTCCGCAGTTTGTTGAAGCATTTTGGTCTGATCCAGTTCTGAGTGAGACTAATATTGTTGAGCGAAATTTATTCATTGAAGGTTGGCTTTTCGATCCCGCATTTGGCGGTATTGCCAATCCTCTTACGGAAGCGGAAAAAGAGGTTTACCGAGAACCTTTTTTAGATCCTGAAGCTAGAGATCAACTAGCAATTTCTCCTCGACAGCTACCCTTTTTAGATGCTACAGCCTATCCAATTTTAGACCCTGATGGTCCTGGGGGATTACCTGCTGAACAACCAGCCAATATCCAAGACTTTGTTGAATTTGCCAACTATCTTGCTACTACAGATGCTCACAAGCTGGTGATTGCTGGAAATCCTGGTTTTACTTCCCCAGAGTTGGTTCTATCTTTAGCTAGCTCAATTCCTGACATAGAAGTACAAATAGTAGGAAATGACACAAATCCTGCTTTTCACTTTTTACAAGAAGATGTTCCAGAAGAACTCAGTGCAGTATTAGGAGAATGGATTGATTCGATTAATGAAACTCCTGAACCAGAACCCCCCTCAGAAGTAACTACCTTAAAAGTTACTGTCGAAAACTTAGCACCAGAAAATGGCATTGGTTTTGCTGCTGTTTGGTTTGGATTACACGATGGTAGTTTCGATTTTTTTAACCAAGGAGAAGAAACCTCAGAAGCTTTAGAAATTCTGGCTGAAGATGGATTAATTGGTTTAGAAGAGTTAATACTACCAGGAATATTAGAAGAAACCGTAGCTGCGGGTCTTGATATTACCCAATTACCATTAGCCGTTCAACAAGCGATCGCATTAGGATTAGATTTATCGACCTTACCACCACCACCAGGAACTTTAGCAGGAGAATTTCTCCTGAGTAATGCAGGTGCGAATGGCGGAACCCAAGGCATGGTTGTTACTAGCATCAGAACTAATCCCGAATTGTTCGATTTACTGGATGATCCTAGTGCTTTTCCTCAAGAAGTGTTAGACAGTATCACCAATCCTTTCTTTTTTATCCAAGCATCAGGAGAGACAGAAAGCTTTACTGTCACTCTCAATGGTACGCCAGAAGAAAACCGCTACTTTAGTTATGCTTCGATGCTTTTCCCCACTAACGATGGGTTTATTGGTAATGACACTCCTCAAGCCATTGAAATTTTTGATGAGTCGGGAAATTTTTTAGGAGCAGATTTTATTGTTAGGGGAGAGCAAACTTGGGATGCTGGAACAGAAGTAAACGATGAATCGCCAGCAAGTCTCCTTTATACCTGGGAAGCATTTGGTAATGGTGTTGATGAAAATGGAACGATAAAAACTCATCCAGGCTTCCTTGAACCTGGTGAGGGAGGAGCGTTAGATTTTGAATTTAATGGTAATCTAGTCGCTGCCAATGCCGATTTTACTGTTCCTGATTATCAAGTAGCACGAATTACTATTACTGCCGTAGAAGAGCCTGATACTCCTGAGGAGCCAATTGTTGGCACTATTAACGATGATATTTTAGAAGTCACTGGTAGTGGACAGTTAGTTTTTGCTGGTGCTGGCAATGACACTATTGATGCTTCTAACAGTCAGGGAGATAATCGTATTTTTGGTGGTACTGGCAATGACACTTTAATTCTAGGAAGAGGAGATGTTTTAGCTGGAGGAGAAGGAGAAGATATTTTCTTTAGTCAAACAGGAGGCAATAACCGTATTACTGGAGGTGCAGATGGGGATCAATTTTGGATTGCAGTTGCTGAATTCCCAGACAATCCTCAAATTATTGAAGATTTGGAGTTAGATATAGACGAGATTGTCGTAGCAGGAATTGGTGCTTCCTCAACAGCCGATCTCAACTTTAATCAAGATGGAGATAATGCAATTATTAGTTTTGGTAGTACAGATTTGGCAATTTTTTCCGATATTGATCCTAATCAACTAGAAAACAATGCTAATTTTAGGTTTCTGTAATCACAAATAAGGGAAGTAGGGTCATTGCCATAAAATAAACTACCTATAAAAGTAGGGCAAGCAAACCTCAATTTTAACTTACGGACTTGGAAACTAATTTTACCCAACTTAGGAGGTTGTAATGTCGTAACAAAGTATCTCGATTCTTAACATCTAGTTTTTAGCCCGTTCCTATGGGCTTTAATATTTTTATATAGCAATGCTATATAAAAAATGAACAAACTAGAACAAATTAAACAAAAACTCAATCAAAATCTGAGGGAAATTAAGCAAAAGTATCACATTTCCCAATTGGGAATATTTGGTTCATATATTAGAGGAGAAGCTACAGAAAATAGTGATTTAGATATCCTAGTAGAATTTGACCCTCAAGCTAGATTTGGCTTACTGACATTTTGTGAACTAGAAAACTATCTCAGCGAATTACTTGCTGTTAAAGTCGATCTAGTAATGAAAGAAGGCTTGAAACCTCATATCAGCAAAAATATACTTCAAGAAGTAGTGTATCTATGACTAAAAGACAAATCAAAGATTATCTACAAGATATTCTTGATGCAATAGATGCTGCTGAAAACTTTATTCAGGGAATCACCTTTCAAGATTTTCAAAATGTTCAAAAAACGGCTCTACCGAACCTGCGATGTAAAACTGTTAGAAACTAGTCATTAAAAGTCTTGCTGTGCAAGACTTTGAGTTCTTGATAGTTTGATTTTGTATATTTTTTCCTAAATCCGTTTACAGATAAGCCTTTTACCCAAATTCAACACTGTAAGTTCGGTAGAGCCGATCTTTTTTGGCTGATGTTAACACCAGTAAATTTTCTCTCTTCTCCATTCTCTTCTTGAATTCGAGATTTATTTGTTTGGGTGATGGGTCATGATAAAAATGTAAATCTCTCTTAGGAGGCTCATACTTATTCACCAAAACAAATGTCTCGGCTTCTAATTCTTCTCTACTTACTGGTTCATCTGAATATAACTGAATCAAGTCATAAATAAACTCTATTGATTCGGCATCTGCATCCGCATCTACTAACCTAATTGGTTTCTTATTTTTCCAACAATCCGCTAGTTTTTGCCCTAATGATGCTATTATTTTTGAGCGATATTTCTGAATTTCTGTTGTGCCAAACACACAATGTCTCAGCCCTTGGGTAAACTCGTCCAAAATAATAGCTGCATCTGTCCATTGTTGAGGATGAAATGGTACTGAATTGTGGGGTGTCAGACTGTCAAAACAGGTACTATATCCCAAGGCGTTCCTTTCCGTTTCTCTATCTGATTCGGTTCTATAGGGGATCTCCATCCCCTCGCTTTGCTCTTTGGCTAATCTCATTAACAGGGATACGTTAATCGTGGGAATTCCTAGGGAGCGATCGCTTCTTTAAAGGTTGTTGAAGACATCACTAATTCGAGTGCTGGAAATAAGTCACCTGATTGGATTTTTGGAGGAACTAGAGTCAATTTCGGAAGTTGCATTGAGATTAGTTGAAACAATCTTCCATTTACTCATATTTTCTGCTTAAACGAACAGTATTGGGAACCTACGGTCCTGCCATTCCAGCAGGTAAGGGGATGTTTCCCAGTTGTCATACGCCCATTTCTGGGTTATACCGCGTTGGAGATAGTACTATGCCAGGGATTGGCGTACCTGCGGTTGCTGCTTCTGGAATTTTGTGTGCCAATACCAAGCGTCTCGCCTCAGCAGACTTGGGTATTATGCAAGGGTCTTTCATCCTAAGATTATCTGCAATTGAGCAATAATTCTGAACCAAGAGGGGATGGTTCAAATCAAGGTGACAAAACAAAAAGGTATTGCAGCTTGAAAATAGAAAGCCTAATACAGTTTTACTAGAGGAAACAATTGAATGCTCTTAAAAGTGTCACGAAAAGAAACCAAACAACTCAGACAATCAGCCACACCGCAAGTCCCCAGAAAGGAACAAATCTCCCCCAGCCTATTCTGCTGTTAACTCCTCTCAAAAGTAAAGCCTGAAAAAGGGAAAAAAGCACTAAATCCACACAAAAAGCCAGTGTAACTCGGTCGGTCATCAGCCGCTCTCCTAAATATTTCATCCTCTCTGCCAAGTCTCCAAACTCTGGCCTGCCCACGAAACCCCAGATTAAAGCAATTATGCCGACGCTCAGCCCTATCCAACCAAATATACTCGCTAACCCACCTTTGTCCAATTCCTCCAAAGCTGGAGGAATTGGAGCACTGTAGCGTAGTGCCATGTAAGGGGTAAGCACAGCATTGGTACCGAACATTGCCATACTCCAAATTAGAATTTTGGGGAGATGGGCTGTGCTCCTATCGGCTAAGAGCAGGGGAAGAAACATAAAAATCCAAGCTTCGGCGAAATTGAACAGTGCTTCTAGAATAGGGTGAACCGTTGGAGCCTCGATATAATGAAGGCCTGCGAGGTTCAAAAGGGGCAGGACCAAGAAAAAATTGAGAGATTCATTCAATATTTCTTGTATAGTTTCCGGTCGAATTGCCCAAGCGGGTTCACCAGGAACAAGTTGACCCGGTGGCGAGAGCAACAGAATGTAAATGTAAGCGCTCGCTATCAACCAAAATATCAAAGGAAGAAAGCTCCGACTTTTTCCAGTTGGTCGCTCTGAGGGAGACTTCTTCTGGGGAGTTTTGTGGTGCTGATGCTTTAATAATCGCCGTACCAGCGGAGATACCAGTCGAATGATGAAGAATGATGCTTTACCTGGTTTGATCGGTGGTTCGACAAGATCGCGGCCATTGACCATCTTTCCAGTTACCTCAGAGAAACGATAGAAACTAACTCCCCGTCCGTTGGGAAAAGGGATGCCATCTAGCTCGACATGCCAGAGTACACCTACAGCCAAGCAATCACCTGTGGTCAGCTCGTCGATGACGAATTGTAGCTCATTTGGTATTCCCTTACAGGATTCTTCCAGAAGTTGTCTCACAGCTTCCTTTCCTCTGAAAGGTTGAGAAAAATTGAGATCCTCGTAGCTGCATTGAGGGTCTATCCACTCCATTGCGGCATTAAGATCCCTACGGTTGATGGCTTCATAGAAGGACTGAATGGACTTATGAGCTGTTGGTTCACTCATCAGTAATACTCCTTAAAATTTCTATGATTTATAGTCTCAGTAGATGGAAATTTTTTTTTTGAGGCGATCGCCAGCTCTCCAATTAATTTATAAATACAGCTTTAATAATACAAATGTTCGGAATAATCAATAAACTATAAGTATTATTTATATAGTTGCTCGATGAAAAAATTTGATTGTATCTCCAGAGGCTTAAATCTTGTTAAATTATCAACAATATTTAAAATATACTGGTAAAAAATACTTGAAAATTAAAACTGAAAAAGCTGCTATAACCGACCAGGAAACTCTAAAAGAAGTTATTGACTGTTTGATAGAACATATACCACTCGAAACTAAAAATGCTTCTACTCAAGAAGATTTATACAATATAATCATAGGGGCAGCCAGTCAGATTGATAGTATAGAGAATGCAGCTAAAAAATTAAAAAAGTCTTACTCTGGTCAAACTGTTAGAAATTATTTGACTAAATTGGTAAGTTTTAAAGAATTAGAAAATAAATTAAACTTAGCCTTAATAAGTAAGCTACCCCGTCGTATTAAAAAAGGAAAACATAAACTAGCTATCGATTTAAATTTAATTCCTTATTATGGAAACCCTAGTCCAGAAGAAAAAGATTATATTTATCGTAGTCAAGCAAAAAGCGGAACCTGCTCCTTTTATGCCTATGCTACTATATATATAATTGCCAAGAATAAGCGATTAACTATAGCTATTATTGGGCTCAAGAAAAGCTATACTTCTGTAGCAATTATCACTTATCTTTTAGACAAAATACAGTCTTTAAATTTAAAAATTAAAAGATTATATTTAGATAGAGGATTTTACAGTGCTTCAGTAATAAGATGGCTAATGGCTTTGGATATACCTTTTATAATGCCAGCAATTAGAAATGGGACAACAGGGGGAATTAACCAGTATTTAAAAGGAAGAAAAAGTTATAAAACTTTTCATGTAATGAACAAAGGAAAAGAGAATGAAGTTACTTTTCCTCTTTATATCGTTGCTAAGTATCGTCAACTCGCTTCGCTTGAGTGAGCGAGTTCAGAATTGCTGAATGAGCGAGTTTAACTGGTTTGGAAGGAGGCTTGCAACCTCCGGGAGGGGCTTGAAAACTAAGCTAGTAAATTAGACAACACAACCAGGGTCTATTT
>JASJEK010000035.1 GCA_030064915.1 Xenococcaceae cyanobacterium MO_234.B1 | reverse complement strand
ATGAGACAAGACAAGGGAGGTAAGGGAAGATAAGGAGACAAGGGAGAAAATTTAATGACACTTATCCCTCAATTCAAGATTGACAAAGTACTACAAAGATGCTGTTGGCGAATTCCGAAAATCTTGGTTTTTGGGGATCTTGGTTTTTGGGGATTAGGGATAACTGATAACTGATTACTGATAACTGATTACTGATAAAAGGAGAACCAATGCTAAATCAGTCAGAAGCGGTGATTGACGCGATCGCTGCCAGAGAAATTCTTGATTCTAGAGGTCGTCCTACCGTAGAAGCAGAAGTAAGATTAGAAACTGGTGCAGTAGGTTTAGCACAAGTTCCCAGTGGTGCATCTACTGGTACATTTGAAGCCCATGAGTTAAGAGATGATGACAAAAATCGTTATGGAGGAAAGGGAGTTTTAACCGCAGTACGCAATGTTACAGAAAAGCTCGCTCCTGAATTGCTCGATATGGATGCTTTGGATCAAGTAAGTATCGACTATAAAATGATTGAGCGGGATGGTTCTCCCAACAAGAGAAATATCGGAGCAAACGCGATTCTAGCAGTATCCTTAGCTAATGCTAAAGCAGCAGCCCAAGAGCTAGATATTCCCCTCTATCGTTACTTGGGAAGCCCCCTATCTAATGTGTTACCCGTTCCCATGATGAATGTGATTAACGGTGGGGCGCACGCAGATAATAATGTAGATTTCCAAGAATTTATGATTATGCCTGTGGGAGCAGATTCTTTTAAAGAAGCATTAAGATGGGGAGCAGAGGTTTTTGCTTCTCTGAGTAAAGTATTAAAAGATAAAGGGTTACTCTCTGGAGTAGGGGATGAAGGTGGTTATGCTCCTAATTTAGGTTCTAATCAAGAAGCTTTAGACTTACTGATTACCGCTATTGAGCAAGCAGGATACAAACCAGGAGAACAAGTAGGTTTAGCGATGGATGTGGCTGCCAGCGAATTCTATCAAGATGGTAATTATATTTATGATGGTGCGTCCCATTCTCCAGAGGAATTGGTGGATTATCTGGATAAGTTAGTAAATCAGTACCCCATTATTTCTATTGAGGACGGACTCCACGAAGAAGATTGGACAACTTGGAAAGTTTTAACTGATAGAATGGGGACGCGAGTACAATTAGTAGGGGATGATCTTTTTGTCACTAACCCCACCAGACTCCAAAAAGGTATTGATACAGGAGTCGGGAACGCCATTTTAATCAAACTCAATCAGATCGGAACTCTTACAGAAACTTTAGAAACTATCGACCTTGCCACTCGTAGCGGTTATCGTTCTATTATCAGCCATCGTTCAGGAGAAACAGAAGATACTACTATTGCCGATCTTGCTGTGGCAACTCGCGCTGGTCAAATTAAAACTGGTTCTCTCTGTCGTAGTGAACGGGTAGCTAAATACAACCGTTTGTTGCGTATTGAAGAAGAATTAGGCGATCGCGCTGTTTATGCAGGCAAGATTGGTCTAGCACCCAAGTAGAGGGGTTACATTATCATTTAGATGGTGAAGGCTGAAGGGGGGACAGGAAGACGAGGAGAACTTTCTGTTTCTTCAACCCAGGCTTCAACCCCAGCCCTGTTAACTAATAATTAATAATTATTAGTTACGAATTATTAATTGATGACTGTACTCTTCTCCATTAACAACTAACTATCAACAAACAACTAATCATCATGCAAACACAACCACAACAATCTATTAATCTTGAATCTTGTCCTACCGTCGCAGTAGAAGATGATCGCACTGGGATGAGTCTGGAAACTCTGAAACGAGCTTTTTTAGATAACCTTTTCTATGTTCAAGGAAAAGACCATGTCAGTGCTTCTTTAATGGATTATTATTACGCCCTGGCTTATACTGTACGCGATCGCCTACTCCATCGTTTTATTAAAACAGGACGTACCTATTACGAAGAAAATGTCAAAGTCGTTTCCTATCTCTCTGCTGAATTCTTAATGGGTCGTCATCTAGCCAATAATCTCTTGAGTTTAGAGATGTACGACAAGATGGAACAAGTCTTGTCAGAGTTAGGTCTAGACCTAGAAGAACTTATCGAACAAGAACCCGATCCAGGTTTAGGAAATGGTGGTTTAGGCAGATTAGCAGCTTGTTTTCTCGATTCTTTAGCGAATTTAGAAATGCCTGCGATTGGTTATGGTATTCGTTATGAGTTTGGCATTTTCCGTCAGGTATTACAAGATGGTTGGCAAGGAGAAATCCCAGATAACTGGTTAATGTACGGTAATCCTTGGGAAATTGCCCGTCCTGAATATGCAGTGGAAATTAGTTTAGGCGGCTATACAGAGGGACATCACGACGAACAGGGACATTACAAAGTTTGCTGGATACCAGAACGTAAAGTAAAAGCAATTCCCTTTGATACCCCTGTCCCTGGATATAAAACCAATACGGTGAACTCTCTCCGTCTCTGGAAAGCAGAAGCTAGTGAATCTTTCAACTTTGAAGCTTTTAACGCTGGTAACTATGACCATGCGGTAGCAGAGAAAATGAGTTCCGAAACCATCTCTAAAGTTCTCTATCCTAACGATAATACCCCTCAAGGCAAAGAATTACGCCTAGCGCAACAATATTTCTTCGTTTCGGCCTCATTACAAGACCTAATTCGCATTCATCTCCACGTATATCCCGATTTAACCAATTTCCACGAGCGTTCTGCTATTCAACTTAACGATACTCACCCAGCAGTAGCAGTAGCGGAATTAATGCGCTTATTGATCGACGAACACAATATCTACTGGGATCAAGCTTGGGATATTACCCAGAAAACCCTAGCTTATACTAATCATACCTTGATGCCAGAAGCTCTAGAAAGATGGTCGGTTCATTTATTTGGTAAGCTGCTACCTCGACATTTAGAAATTATCTATGAACTCAACCACCGCTTCCTAGAAGATGTCCGTACTTGGTTTCCTGATGATGAAGAATTAGCTGGAGAACTCTCCATCATTGAAGAAGGATATGAGAAAAAAGTCCGTATGGCAAACCTAGCTTGTGTAGGAAGTCATGCTATTAATGGAGTAGCAGCATTACACACAGAATTGCTCAAAAAAGACACGCTTAAAGCATTTGCTCGCCTTTGGCCTGAAAAATTCTTCAATAAAACCAATGGAGTTACTCCCCGTCGCTGGATACTTATGAGTAACCCGAAACTCGCAGAATTAGTAACCGAAAAAATTGGCGATGGTTGGCTCAAAGATTTAGACCAGATGCGCGGAATTGAGAAATATATCGACGATCCAGCTTTCTGTAAGCGTTGGCGGGACATCAAACAGGAAAATAAAGCTCATTTAGCTGCTTATATCAAAAAAACTCGCAATATAGATGTTGATGTCAATTCCATCTTCGATGTGCAAGTTAAACGCATCCATGAATATAAGCGTCAACATCTAGCAGTACTTAATATCATTGCTATTTATAACCGCATCAAACACAATCCCAATATAGAGCTTGTGCCTCGCACCTTTATCTTTGGAGGGAAAGCTGCGCCTGGTTACTTTATGGCAAAATTAATTATTAAACTGATTAATTCTGTCGCAGATGTAGTAAATAAAGACCCTGATGTCAGAGGTCGCATTAAAGTCGTCTTTTTGCCCAATTTCAGCGTATCTCTGGGACAAAAAATCTATCCTGCTGCCGATCTTTCTGAGCAAGTATCTACCGCAGGAAAAGAAGCCTCTGGTACTGGTAATATGAAGTTTGCCATGAATGGCGCACTCACTATTGGGACTCTTGACGGGGCAAATATTGAAATTCGCGAAGAAGCTGGTGCAGAAAACTTTTTCCTCTTTGGTTTAACCGCAGAAGAAGTCTATGCCATGAAAGCAGAAGGCTATGACCCAATGGAATACTATCAAAGTAATTCAGAACTCCAGAACGTAATTAATCGTATTGCCAAAGGGGACTTTAGTCACGGACAGCAAAAGTTATTTAAACCTATTGTTGACTCTCTGCTCTATCATGACCCCTATATGCTGTTAGCAGACTATCAAGCTTACTCAGAATGTCAAGATAGAGTGAGCGAAGCTTACAAAGATCAGGAACAATGGACAAAAATGTCGATTCTCAATTCGGCTCGTATGGGTAAATTCTCCAGCGATCGCACTATTCGGGAATACTGTAAGGAAATCTGGGGTGTTGAACCAGTCAAGATTGATCTAAAAGCCTACAGTTAAGGTGAGTTCGGAGTTCGGAATTAGTTATTCTTAATGAATAGTATCAGGGGGCGTTGTATTAACGTCCCTTTAATATTTGATTAGAAGACAAACCTTTAAAACTTTTTACGTGCTTACTGATAACTGCTTACTAATGAATGTTTAACTTCAAAAAAAGAGCGATCGCAAATAAAATCCGCAATGACCCCTATTATCGGTTTCAAACCCTAACAGAAATCGCAATTGCTGTAGAATTAGGCATCAGAATTGATGTCAATCAGGCTAGTGTCGATGACTGGTTGCGCTTACCTGGAATCTCGATTCATCAAGGAAGATTACTAGTTGAACTGGTAGCAAAAGGGGTAAAATTACTTTGCATTGACGATGTAGCTGCTGCTCTTGGTGTTCCCGTCACCAGATTATTAGCCCTAGAGCCAATTCTGCAATTTAGCTATTATGACCGCTTCACTCTTCTTTCCCCTGAAAGAGTTAATATCAATCAAGCATCTTTAGCAGAGATCAACCAAATTCCGATTTTAGAGCGGGATTTAGCGGATTTAATCCTTGAAAATCGCCAAAAAAAAGGAAATTATCGAAATATAGCAGATTTACAACAACGTCTTGGGTTGGATAGTGAAATAGTTTCTCAGTTAATGTATTATTTGCAGTTTTAAAGTTAAATTTTAATAGCTACTCAAACGATTTAAGTTCTCATGGAATGATTTCGACGAAACTAAAATAATAATAATAATACATAAAGATTTTATGAATATTTTATAATTACTCTCAACGGGATGTTCTCTATCAGTCTTTTACTGAAGAAGACACCCCAGTTGCTCCTCCTGTATCTACTCCAGAACCTACAACTATTATTGGTGTAATCCTAACTTTAGGATTGGGGACATTATCAAGAAGAAAATAAGAATAACTAGAAACTTACACTGGGAATAATAATTAATTGGTTTTGTTTTCAAGTATCCTTTCTGCCCTTTCCCCAGACATAGCCAGGGTGTACCCTACTTAACCGAGAATTGTTATAGTCATAGTTTTTGTGAAATCAGAAATTGCTTGATTATATTTTTTTAATTGAAGGTAAGCAGTACCTCGGTTACAGTAAGCTTTTGCATATTGGGGATTGATAGTTATGGCTTCTGTATAATCTGCAATAGCTTTTTTGTATTGTTCTAATTCACCGTAAGCAACACCGCGATTATAATAAGCTTCTGCAAATTTAGGATTGATAGTTATGGCTTTTGTGAAGTCAGAAATTGCTTTATCGTATTGTTCTAATTTAAGGTAAGCATTCCCGCGATTACTAGAGGCTACTGCTAAATGGGGATTAATAGTTATAACTTCTGTGAAGCTTGAGATTGCTTCTTCGTATTTTTGTAATTGAAAGTAAATAACACCACGGTTACTGTAAGCTTGTGCATACTGGGGATTAATAGTTATCGCTTTGGTGTAATCAGCGATCGCTTTATGGTATTGTTTTAATTCCCCGTAAGCAACACCGCGATTATAATAAGCTTCTACTAAGTTAGGATTAATAGTTATCGCTTTGGTATAATCAGCGATCGCTTGATGGGATTGCTTTAATTCACTGTAATTAGCACCGCGATTATAATAAGCTTCTGCCAATTGGGGATTAATAGTTATCGCTTTGGTATAGTCAGCGATCGCTCTATGGGAGTGTTTTAAATCACCGTAGATAACACCACGATTATAATAAGCTTCTACTAAGTGGGGATTGATAGTGATGGCTATGGTGTAATCAGCGATCGCTTGAGCATATTTTCCTGATCCAGCATGAGTATTACCCCGATTGAAGAAAAATTCTGCATCTTGGGAATCGAGGGTAGTGGATTGAGTTTTTGTAAGCATGAAATTAATGAGCGCACAAATTTATCTTCCTACTCTTCTACTCATGATTTTTTCTAGTGTTATATGCATTTCTTTACAATTATTAACGTATAGACTAAGAAATAAAAAGTATTAGTAGTTATTGAGAATTAGAGCAGAAGGCATCAAACAGTTGAGGACACGGGACTTGAGGTTCCCTCAAGTCCGTGCTTCCCGAAGAGCGACGTTTCGTCGGATGTCCGTATCGGTCTTAGGAACTAGGACTGCTGAAGCGTGGAGGGGATGTAAGACGAAGTCTTCGTTCTCTCGGATGCAAGTTCCGAGAGAACGAAGACCAAAAAGCACACTGTCCTTACGCCGAGGTCTCCTCGGCGTAAGGACGGAGCAAGAAGTGGACGTAAGTCTGTTTTGAGGCAATCCCTGAGCGACAAATGTCGGGGAAGCTAGAAGCCCACAGTAAACTGTGGGTAGTTCGCTTAGTATAGTGTATATGGGGTAACCGATACAAGATTTGACAATACGTTATTAAGCCAAATTATGGTCAGAGCCAAACGCAGAAGGCAAAAAAAGTCTAAAAGTGCTACTTCTACTCTCAATATTAAAGAGCGTCTGATAGAGAAACGCAAAGCCAGGGAGGCTCGCAAAAAACTGATCGGCTTATTAATTATCTGTTTGATTATTGGTATTGCGATCGCCTTACCTCTGGGATTTATATTCAATAATTTTAAATTAGCATCAGGCATAGCGGTAGGTATTCCCTGTATAGTTTTTTCCTATATTTATCCACGCCCTGCTCTTTGGGTTTTTCTAGCCTATATGTGTTTTAGCGGTACTATTACCTACTGGATTGGTGGTGGTAATTCTCTATTTCAAATTGCTAAAGATGTATTCTATCTTCCTGCTCTTGTTGCTCTAGTTCAAGAATGTCGCCGTCAGAGAAAACCCATAATTGTCAACTCCAAAATAAAGCTGACTTTTTTCATTCTCGTAGCACTTACATTGATGACTCTCTTTTTTGTCAACGGAGGACAGCAATTTGCTCTTCCCTATTGTAACGATCTTAGTGAATACGAGAAGTTTCTCCGCGCACCAGATGGCTCTTTGATTCTTAATCCTGAAACAGGTATCATAATTCGTACCCCTTGCAAAACGGGAGTTCCTTTTCTTCAAGGTATTTTAGGACTCAAAGTATTTTTGGGTTATATCCCTTTAATTTTCTGCGCTTATTATCTGATCGAAAGCAAAAAACAATTAGTTTTTTTAGGAAGATTATTAGTCGTTCTTGCCATAGTGTGCTGTACTTTGGGAATTATTCAATATCTCTTCTTGTCTGTAGGAATTTGCTCTGGAACTCGTGGCGCATCAGGAAATGAATTATTTAGAGCGACAACAGAAGCTAAATGTTTAGTCGGTGGCTCTCTATTGTATAGTCCTTCTCAAGGACAAATTCGTTTGCCAGGAACTTTTGTCTCGCCTTGGCATTGGGCATGGTTTCTGATAGCTAATAGTTTTACTACCTTTACCGTTGCTTTCTCTGATACTGCTTTATTCTGGCGCACTGCTGGACTAGCTGGGTTAGCATTAGTCTTTATTAATTCCGTCATTTGCGGTCAAAGAATTGCTTTAGCATTAGTTCCTGTTTGTGTAGTGATATCTCTAATTTTGACAGGACAGATTGCCAATTTGAAACGATTTATTCCCATTGGCACCTTATTAGCTTTAATTTTAGGAACAGTAGCTATTGCCAATCCAGCTATAGTTCAAGAAAGGGTTGATAGTTTTGTGGCTCGTTGGAATACTTCCCCACCCCATCTTTTTATCCAAGAACAAATCCACTATGCAGTCAGACAGCAAAAAGGTATTTTAGGAAGAGGATTAGGAAAAGCAACTAACTCTGCTAGGGTTTTTGGTGATACTGCTTTGGTAGAGACTTATCACCCCAAAATTCTTTATGAAGTGGGTTATCCTGGGTTAATTGCTTTTCTGATTTTCACAACTAATATAGTGATAGTAACTTTTAAGAGTTATAGATCGGTTAAAATACCAAGTATTCGTAGTTTTGGTTCTAGTTTTTGGGTATTTATTTTAATTATTTCCTTTTTCCCTTATTGGTACCCTTTAGACACTGATCCTGTAGCTGTATATTACTGGTTTTTTACAGGAGTATTACTCAAGTTACCTAAAATAGATAAACAGGAAAAACAAAATCTATCTCAGAACAATGTCAATTCTGGAAATCGCAAAAGTAGAACATTTAAGAGAAGCAGTAAAATCCCATGATTTTTAGCGTCTGGTTGACTGACAAAATTTGTATAATCTTTATGTAATCTACCTTTCCCCAACTTTTAGTTCAGATTGCCAGAACGTAGTTCTGGCAATAGTTAAAGTCACCTTCGTGGTTAAGTTAATCAGTGTTTAGGAGCACTCAAAAGTAGTAAATCTTACAAGCTATATATAGTAAAGGTTTTAGATCCTTTTGTCAGTCAACCAGCTTTTAGCGTTGCAGGTTAAACAGAAACTATTATTTAGATATCAGTTGATAAAATGTTAGACCAGGCAATTGAAACTCAAAGAATTTCCCTAAACAACTATCAGATTGCTGTGTTATTACCTTGTCGTAATGAAGCTTTAACTATTGCCCAAGTTATTAAAGATTTTAAAGCTTCTTTACCAGATGCGAAAATTTATGTTTATGATAACTGTTCTACAGATAACACAGCAACAGAAGCAAAAAAAGCAGGAGCGATTGTTCGCTATGAAAATAATCCTGGAAAGGGCAATGTGGTAAGAAGGATGTTTGCTGATATTGAGGCAGATATTTATGTATTAGCTGATGGAGATAATACCTATGAATCAGCAGCAGTAGAAAGATTAATCAATCGGTTGCTGATAGAATACTTAGACATGGTGGTAGGCATGCGTCGCCCCCATGCTAATAAAACTAGAGCCTATAGACCAGGACACCGAGGTGGCAATCTTTTTTTAACAGGTTTTGTCAAATTCCTGTTTGGTGCTCAACTAAAAGATATGCTTTCAGGTTATCGTATTTTCTCACGTCGTTTTGTTAAATCTTTTCCGGCCCTTTCCAGTGGTTTTGAAATCGAAACGGAGTTCACCATCCACGCCTTAGAGTTAAAAATGCCTTTTGTGGAAGAACCTACAATTTATGGAGAAAGACCACCTGGTTCAAGTAGCAAACTCAGAACTTTTACGGATGGTTGGCGAATTTTAGGAACAGCTTTACTAATGTTTAAAGAAGTTCGACCATTGCTCTTGTTTGGTATTATCTGTCTAATTTTAGCTTTAACCTCCGTCATCTTAGCTATCCCTATTATAGAAACTTTTGTGGTTACGGGATTAGTACCAAGATTCCCCACTGCGATTTTAGCTGCATCTTTGATGATTTTGGCTTTTCTAAGTCTAACCTGTGGTTTGATTTTAGATTCTGTAGCCCGTGGTCGGCAAGAGGTAAAACGTCTTGCTTATCTAGCTCATCCCCTAGCTAAATTGGAGTGAATTTATGAGAACCTTCACCAAAATAGCCCTAATTGCCTGCTTATGGATGTTTGTGATCAATTCAGGTACTTTGAGTATGGATCCAGGCTTAAGGCTACAAATGGCTCATGCTTGGTGGACTGGTAAGGAAGAAGTACAAGTTTCTCCTGATGACAAACCCAAAGTACCAGGAGATATTCGTTTTGGTGTTATTGGTGTAGAAGGTAAACGTTATATTGCCTATGAGCCAGGACAATCTTTATTAATGTTACCTGGAGATTGGGTAGGTACTCAACTACATAGGTTGTTTCCTGTTCTTGATTCTCAAGATTGGCGAGAATTAACTGTTAATTTATTGATTTTTATTCCTTTAAATGTTGCCGCTATTGTTTCCTGTTTTTGGTTGGTTCAATTATTTGGTTTTGAAGAAAGAATTGCTAGTTTAACAAGCCTTAGTTTATTGCTTGGTACTACCTTTCTATACTATGCAATGGATAATCAGCAGAATAATCAAGTGCTACTTTTTGTCACCCTTGGTTATGCTACAGCCTTGGCTTATGTTCAGCGAGGAATACCTCGTTTTGCTTTTTTGAGTGGTTTGGTATTAGGGGCAGCAATTCTCATCAGAATTACGAGCATTATTCATGCTTTGACTGGATTATTGTTTTTGTTAGGCTGTATCGCTTATAAAAGTAGAAATTATAGAAAAGTTCTTCAAACAATGGGATTATGGGGAGCGGGTTTAATCCCATTCACTCTTTTAGGGCGAATTATTGATTATTCTCGTTATGGTAGTTTTTTGGCAACAGGAAAAAGTGTTGAAAAATTGCAATTAACTAATGATCCAATGTGGTATGGTTTACCAGCCTTTCCCTCAGGCTACCCTCTAATTAATGATCCCCATATAGGTATTTTGGGAGCTTTATTTTCGCCGTTTAAAAGTATTTTTATTTACGATCCTTTATTATTTCCATGTTTGATTTTGGGAATTATTTTTTGGAGGCGTTTTTCTCCTTATATTCAATGGTATTTAATTACGGCAATTCTTAACCTTGGATTACATTTAGCAGCCTACAGTCGTTTTGTTTTTTGGCATGGTGATTCTGCTTGGGCAGCAAGATATCATGTCACTTCAGTTCATTTATTATTGATTCCACTAATAGCATATTTTATACAGTATCTGTTGTCCACTAAAAAAACTACTGCTTGGTTAATGAAAGGAATTATTGCTTTTGCTATTGTAGTTCAGATTTGTTCAGTTATCTTTTCTCCTAATTTGGAAATATTTCAAGTTAAAGTAGGTATGCCAGGAAGTCGTTTAAATTTTCGTTTGGCTCAAAGATTAACTAATGTTGTTTGTCTAGTAAATAGTTCTTTTTCTAATCGCTGCATTGAACAAACACCTGAAAAAAAGCGTTATTTACAAAAGTGGAATAAACCAATTTTTATTCCTTTTACTTTTCAAGAAAATTCTAAAGATAAACCTGAATTACTTCAAATATCGCAAACTTTATTTTTTATTTGGGTATTATTAATAGTTACTGCAATTATTAGCACTATTTTGTTCGTTGTCTCAATATAGTTAACCACCTACTGATACTATAAAAAAAATCACTAAGTAGCGGTAATTAATTGATTTAATTGACATTTTGAGTTTTAGTAAAAATATTTTTTACTAAGTCAACTTCCTCTGGATTATTTTTTTTCCATTGCTGACGTTCGTTTTTAATATTGTCTAAATGCTCCTCTATATTATCTGTAGTTAACAATGCACCAAAATCATTAGGGACTTTACTTGTTTGGTAGTAAAATATACGATTAATAACTAAATTCCCAATTTCTGGAGTGTAGTGGGAATTATCAACGTAATTATTCATGCGTTTATTAATTTTTTCAGTTGTCACGCTGTTGTAACCAGAAAAATCCCAAACAGGCGTTAATTTAACCATTTTCCTTTTCCACTCTTCAAAAACTTCCCAGCGATTTGTAATATAAATAGATTCCCATTGTGTAGCATGAGCAGGAGAAATAAATACTTTAAGGTTAATGTTATTTTGCTGACATAAATTTACCAATTCTTCAAACTCTGACCAGTAGGATTCAGAAAATTTATAATCAGAATGAAGGGTAAAATATAATTTAATAGATTGATTGAATCGCCAAATATTTTCTTCTTTGTCAGCATTACGATTTGGCATAAAGCCATTTTCGCCGTAGCTATCATCAAGAATTGGCTCTTTTTTACTCGCTATAATAGTAGACCTGCTATTATTTAAAGTATCAAGAGAAAATAAAACTTTAATCCCATCATCTAGAGTAAGATGTTTTTTCTCTAACCTAGATTCGCTAAAAGTAGGTTGATTATCAATGTGAACATTAAACATGAAAAAATCAATACCTAAAATAATTTCTTTTAAATTTGGTTGGTTATAAATAGCGTGTTCGATATACCTTCTCAGTTCATAAAAATTAGGACCATTAATAGCTAAATTATAAACTGCTGAATCTTGAGCAAATACTGGATGTTCAGGGTTAATCCCCTGCTTTGTCCTTGATGAACCTACAATGATTATCTTGGGTCTAATTCTTGTAATATCTATAGCTTTAAACAGACGATCATTATCATCTTTATGAGATTTAATATTATTGATACCTAAATAATTAGGAGTATTAAAAACATCTTGGGGATCAATTAACCAATTTACAAATCCTGTAGCAATAATCAGTGCTGACGTAACTAATAATAAAAATAAATTATAAAAATAAAAGTTATTATATTTCTGAATTTTATATTTATATTTTGTATATTTTGCTTTTACTTGATAATCTTCTTCTTTATAGTCAAAGGAATCAGAGGAATGAGAAGTAGCCATAATAAATTAAATCAATTTAATAATCATATCTTTAGTAATTCTTTTTGATATTTACAGTACTCAGTAACAAAATAAATAAATAGTAGCCATAAATTCCACAATTATAGCCAACCGCCATGTATACTGCATTTTTTTTACTTCTTGAGTATAATGATTTTAACACTTCTTTTATATAATACTAAACTAACTCCAGATAAAGTATTTAAAGGTATGGAAAGTATTCATCTAACTGATATTAATGCCCTTGTCAAAAGAAGTTTTTGGTCAATCTATGTTATCTAAAAAAAAATTGGATTTTCTACTCCAGCAAATTGCATAAAAGTTACATGAAATAAAGAGCGATCGCATTATCCAGAATAAACACCCTAGTAGAGTCGATGGGATATATTACATTATGAACTATCTCAAAATTTCTATAATCGTTCCTACTTATGGTAGAGAAAAACCTTTGATTGATAGTATTGAAGATATTTTACAACAGGACTACCCTGATTTTGAAGTCTTGGTAATAGATCAAACCCAAAAGCATGAGATAGAAACAGAAACCTTCTTAGATAATTTAGCCAAATCTCAGAAAATAAGTTGGCATAAAGTTGATTGGGCTAGTTTACCAGGAGCGAGAAACTACGGAGTAAGAAGAGCTAAGGGAGATATCGTATTATTTATTGATGACGATGTTAAACTAAAACCTAATTATTTACAAGCTCATAGTAAAAACTATCAAGAAAATGCTGAAATTGGAGCAGTAGCAGGAAGAGTTTTTGATCGCATGAAACTAGCTGACTCTGCCAAAGCTAATGAAGAGACTTCTACTTATTCTATTGATTATTTACCTGAAGAAGCTAGAGACCCTGGTATTGCCTGGTACTATATTGACTTAGTCCATACTACCAAACCGCAACAAGTTATTTCTGCAAGGGGTTGTAATATGTCTTTTCGTCGGGATATATTTACCAAATATGGTATTTGGTTTGACGAGAGATTTCGTGGTAGTGCTGTTAGAGAAGAATCGGATTTTTGTCTGCGCTTAAGAAAGACTAATTATAAAATTTGGTACGATCCTGAAGCTGATTTAGTTCACTTAGGAGAAGAGACAGGAGGATGTCATGATATTAGCACGCGATCTCTAAAATATCAATTGACTTTCTATCACAATCATTTTTTGATGGCACTGAAAAACTTAACTTTTACCCAACAACTCAGACTTTATGCCAAATTATTTGATTGTCATGTTTTAGGAAATCCTCCCTGTAATAAAAGTGGTTCTCCCATAAAAATAATTACTCGTTTTGTGTTTTATGTTTTGGGATTTATTAATGCTTTTTGGACTCAAACTCAAGGTTTATGGAATGATGGACAGATTTATACTAAGACAGATTTATACTAAGTTAGACTTAAAAAATAGTTAATAAAATGAGAATTATAGTTGCTAGTCATACTTATATTGTCGATCTCAATTGTGAGAAATTACGAGAATTATCTCGGTTAAACTCAGATATTCAAGTCATAGTTTTAGTCCCTAAACGGTGGCGACCAGGAGGAGTTCAAAATAAAATTATTGAATCTGAAGTTAAAAATGAAGGAAATTTTAAGATTATTCCTGTAGGTAATTTTAGTGAAAATAATCAAGGATTACTTACTTTCAAACCAGAAATTATCAACATACTAAAACAATTCAAACCAGAGATAATTCAGGTAGAACAAGGAGCAAAATCTTTAGGATATGCTCAATTAATCACTCTCAATAAATTATTAGGTCTTAAAGCTAAAAATGTCTTCTTTACTTGGTGGAATTTACCCTATAAAAATAAATTTCCTATTTCACTTCTAGAAACTTATAATCTTAAAAATACTGATGGTCTAATAGTAGGTAATCAAGATGGACTCGATATATTAAGAAATCATGGATATCAAGGTAGATCAATAGTATTACCTCAATTAGGAGTAGATGAAAAGTTATTTACTCCCAGAGAAGAACCTCAATTAGCATCTCAATTGGGTCTTAAATGCAATGAATTTGTTATCGGTTTCGTTGGTCGATTTGTTACCGAAAAAGGAATTTTAACTTTAATTAAATCTTTAGCTCATCTTCAAGATTTATCTTGGAAATTATTGCTTTTAGGAAGAGGCATTTTACAAGAAAAAATTGAAACTACAGCAACGGAATTAGGAATTAAAGATAGATTAATTATAGTAGAAAGTGTCCCTCATGATGAAGTTCCTCATTACATTAATTTGATGGATATTTTGGTGCTACCATCAGAAACCACCTATCAATTTAAAACTCTTACTGCTGTTGGTTGGAAAGAACAATTTGGTCATGTTCTGATTGAAGCTATGGCTTCTCGTGTAGCGGTAGTGGGTTCTGATTCTGGGGAAATTCCCCATGTCATAGAAGATGCAGGTTTAGTATTCCCTGAAGGAAATGCTGAAGCTTTGGGAAATTGTCTCCGTGAACTAATGGAAAAACCTGACCTAGCAAAAGAATTAGCTAACAAAGGTTATGCTAGAGTGATGGAAAAATATACCAATCAAGCATTAGCGCGAAAACAGTTAGCATTTTATCAAGAATTAATAATTAATAATTATTAATTTATTTACTTAAAATTGATGCAGTTTCTTCTAAAGCTTTCCTATAACTTGCCCCATATTTCTTATGTAAATGATGATTTGGGTCATTAGCGACAAACCATTCTGCTTGATACAATTCAAAAATATCCACACCTCTTTCTAAACCAAATTTTAATAAAGGTGGTAAAGGTCCGACTCTTCCTTTATTAGCTGGATTAGATTGGGCTGCTGTTTGCACTTCCAGAACAACTTTAGGGTCGTATTGTTCAAATAAAATGCACCAGTCAGCGTAACAAGTTTTGCCTTGATTAAATAAATTGATGGCATTTTTGGTTAAGCCTTGAGTCCCAAGTCCAAATCCCTTTTCTACCGCAGCAGCAGCCAGTTTTCTGGCAATATCATAAGATTTTCCGTAGTTGTTAATCGTAACAAAAATTGTTTTTGGTGTCTCAAGAGTCCCTAGAAAATCAATAAAATCTAGGCTGTGTTCTTCCCATAGTTCTTCACTAAGGTTAATGGGAGACTTTGCCCATTCTTGAGTACAGGGATTATTAGCATAGGATACTCCGTTACCAGGATAAGACTCTGCACCAACACCAATCCCAAAACGAAAATAACCAAGCCAAGGTTTATCACTAAATTCTGCGATCGCAGCTTTAATGGCTTTACGATAATTATCTTGATAGTCTTTGTCCCAAAATACTGGAGTTTTGGGGGGGTCAAGTTCGCACCCTTTCCCTACCTTACATTGACAACTTACTGTATCCGTATCTTTTAGGACATAAGCAGGAGTCACGGGTTGATTATTAAATTCTTGTTCTGATTTTTGGGCTGCACCCCAAAGGAGAATATTAACTTTTTTTCCGGCATCAATCCAAGGTTGGGCTGCTTGATAAGCAAATGACCAATCATATTGAGGAGAAACATTCGGACCTCGATCTATTGCTGACCAAGGAACAACAATATTCGCACCAGTTACCGTAGGGTCATTGAGAATAAAACGTTCAATTCTCGACCAGTCTTGAGTAGGTAAATTACTACTATTAAGAAATAGTCCTCTAATTGGTTCTCTATTTGATGAGTTGGTAGATTCAAGCTGAGAACTAGAAGCTACGGGAGGAGAAGCTTTACTACAACTAATAGGTAAAGTGCTTAAGACGCATAATATTACTGTCACTAGAAATGTGAGGGCAGGTCTTATATTTCTCCAACTCATCTCAAGTCATACCCCTAGAGGAAATTGTTACTTTATCAAGCACCATAATAACCTTTTAAGTATTGATGTCAACTTTAAGGTTACATACTTGAATTGGTTTTATTTCGTTGCTTAACGAAACTTGGGTAGGATGTTGATCCTGTACTAGGAGATCCCTAAATAATTCATGCAACTTTTATTCAAAGCTCCCATTACAGCAAACCTCTGAATCAATTAATCTCTAATTTTAAACAGTAAAGTTGTATGAAATTATGGGCGCGCCTCGCACGTGAACTCGGAGAGTGGCGAAGCCTAGCGCATCGAAGAAAGCGCGGAACTCTTCGAGTTCGCCTGGTACAGGATCAACATCCTCCCTTACTGACTCCGATTTTTGATTTCTGAATCCTGACTCCTATTTGTATTTTTATAAGCTTTGGCAGAAGCTCTAATCCAAGTTGATGCAGCTAGTAAAAAAGGAATCAGAATGAATATTGTTCCAGAAATTAAAGGGTGTTCTCTGATTGTCTCATTGGAGATCATTAAGGTTATACCAATTCCACAATAAATTAGACCGATTAAGGGTGTAGCAATTACTAAAAAAGCAAATTTATCATCTGAGTTCATCTCAATTTTTTACCAACTAGCTAGGATAATTTAAATTACATTGTATGGTTAAAAATAAAAAGCAACATGGAAACGGCAACATTTGGAGCAGGATGTTTTTGGAAAGTTGAAGATGTTTTTCGCCAAGTCAAAGGAGTTGCATCTACCTCTGTTGGTTATATGGGGGGACACTTTCCCAATCCTAGTTATTTAGATGTACTTTCAAGAGTTACTGGTCATGCAGAAGTAGTCCAGTTACAATACGATCTGAATGTTGTGAGCTACTCAGAATTATTAGATATTTTTTGGTCGATTCATGATCCTACTCAGTTAAACCGTCAAGGAGCAGATCGAGGAGAACAATATCGCTCAGTAATTTTTTATCATAGTCGTCAACAGGAGATAATTGCTAGAGCTTCTAAACAAAAGCTGCAACAATCGGGTCGGTTTGACCAAGAGATTGTGACTCAAATTAAGCCTGCTTCGGAATATTATTTAGCACAAGAGTCAGACCAGCAATATTTTGAGAAGAAGAGAGCTTCTTTCAAGATTTAACTGTGTAACCTGCATTTATGTTTTTTCCCTTAAGTCTTCTGGAGATCAGAGAAAGTACTGAAACAATAAGGTTATACGATTTCAAGTCAACATTGATGGGTAATGAACTCTCTCAGCAGATTAGTGAATTTTATGATGCTTCCAGCGAACTCTGGGAAAAAATTTGGGGCGAACATATGCACCATGGTTATTATGGTCGGGAGGGTAACTATAAGATAGAGCGTCGCCAAGCGCAAATTGATCTTATAGAAGAATTACTCTTTTGGGCAGGAGTAACATTGGAAAATCCACCCCAAAATATTATTGATGTTGGTTGTGGTATTGGTGGAAGTACTCTTTATTTAGCCAAGAAGTTTGGAGCAAAAGCAAAAGGGATTACTCTGTCTCCTGTGCAAGCATCGAGAGCCAACGAAAGAGCGAGAGGGAAAGGGTTACAAGAGCGAGTAGAATTTCAGGTGGCTAACGCTTTAGAAATGCCTTTTGTCGATAATTCTTTTGATTTGGTTTGGTCTTTGGAAAGTGGCGAACATATGCCAGATAAGACTAAGTTTTTACAAGAATGTTACCGAGTTCTACAGCCAGGAGGAAAATTAATATTAGCAACTTGGTGTCATCGGGAGACTTCGATATTGGGAGAATTAACAACTAGGGAAATCAAACACCTTGAAGAAATCTATCGTGTCTATTGTTTGCCATATGTGATTGCTTTATCTGAGTATAAGGACATTGCAAAATCCTGTGGGTTTAAAAATATTAAGGCGGATGATTGGTCAACGGCGGTAGCTCCTTTTTGGGATGCGGTAATCGATTCTGCATTTAATCTAGAAGCTGTTACAGGATTAGTTAAAGCAGGTTGGCAGACTATTGAATCTGCTTTATCCCTCAATTTAATGAGTCGAGGCTATAGTCGTGGGCTGATTCGTTATGGCTTAATTTATGGTACTAAATAACGTGAGTTCGGAATTCGGAGTTATGATTTTTTTAACCAAAGAATGAGGGTTTCAAGGATATCTAACCACCATTCAAACTCGAAAAATTGTAGTTTTTTGGCTTCGTCGAACTCACTTTAAATAACTGAATCAGTCAACAGTAAATGATGTTACGGACATTAGTATTAGTTTTATGAAAATTGATCGCGTCTGCTTTTACGTTGCGGATGCAGCTAAAACAAGCAACTGGTTGATTCATCATCTAGGGTTTCAACTTATTGAAACTTATCAAGACAACAATACCTATACACAGGGGATTACCAATCAAGGGATCTATTTTGTAATTTCTTCTCCTCTTAATAGTTATAGCCCAGTGGCTCGTTATTTAGAGTCTCATCCAGAGGGAATTGTTGATGTTACTTTTTGCCTCTCTAATTTGCAATCTATTATGGAGCGTGCTGCTAAGTTGGGAGTGAAAATTTTACAACCTCTTTATAAGCAAGACAAGATTAAATATGCTCGAATTGCTGGTTGGGATTCTTTAGAACATACTTTAATTGAATATCCTGCTAATATCTCAGGGTATGATAGTTTATTAAACCAAGTCTCTGTAGATGCTGGAGAATTACAAACTCAGCCTAAGCCTAAACTCGACTTGATCGGTATTGACCATATTGTGCTTAATGTGGCTAGGGGAGAACTACATCAAGCCGTTGCTTACTATCAAGCATTGTTTGATTTTAAGATTCAGCAAACTTTCAAGATTCAAACTCCCAGATCGGGTTTATACAGTGAAGCTTTAGTGGATAGCACTAGGCAAGTACAGTTTAATATTAACGAGCCAACCTCTTCTAATTCCCAAATTCAAGAATTTATCGAGATTAACCGTGGTGCAGGTATTCAACATCTAGCTTTGCGATCGCATCATATCATAGAAACTGTAGCCCAGATGCGAAGTTTGGGAGTACAGTTTTTACCAATACCGCCAGCTTACTATACTAATTTGCAACAAAGACTGGCTCGCGACTTAATATCTATTTCAGACTCAAAATTTCAGAAGATTACCCAAGAAGGAATATTAATAGACTGGCATAAACATGAGCCAGAATCTCTATTAAAGCAGATTTTTACCCAACCTATCCTTGATAAACCTACTTTCTTTTTAGAGATAATCGAACGCAGACATAACGCTCAAGGTTTTGGTGAGGGAAATTTTCAGGCTTTATTTGAGGCGGTGGAACAAGAGCAATTAAACAATAGGACTTAATAAGTATGGGACAGTTCTGAAAAGAAGACAATAGACAATAAATCTAGTAGGGTCAATTCTCAGGAGGAACTTGTAATTTTAGTTCTTCAATTTCATAGTTATTTTCTTTTAAACTCTTCTAGAAATTTATCCAAGCCTCATTCCAAGGTGAACCACCTATTTCTAAACCAGCATTGCCACTATCAGCTTTGAGAATTGTCTTTCCAGAATGGGATAACTCCAAATGTAACTTGCCTCTAGTAGTATCTCGACAATTAAACACTAAACCTTTAGCAGTAGGTGTCCGCACATAAGTACCTAGTAAATCTGTTGTGCCGACGAGAGTCACAGTAAAGTTGTCATTAGATGCTTCCATGCGCCACTCTCCCCAAGGTTGAATTTGCCACTTAACTTCACCATTACCAGAAGCAAATTCATAAAACTTTCCTTGATAATGAATCCCAATGATCCCTACTGCTTCTTGCCACCATAATACTTGTCTGATGCCACCAGCAGCAGTAAAAGCCAAATCAGATTGATTAGTAAAGCTATTGCAGTTAACCCAAAACCATTTTTCAGGAAAAGAAGTACCCCAGTTTTTCTCGCTATAAGCTGGTGCGCCAGTGAATTGATATCTTTCTCCCTCCCACTCTATCCAGCCAGTTGCGAAACTGTGAGCCATTAAAATTTGCCATCCTGGATCGAATATGGGGAAATAAGAAAGCCAACCTGCCGTTGCTTTTTGAACAATATGAGGATTTCCCCAACCGTATCTAGGTTCAATTTGATACTCCCAGCGGGAATATCTATTACTACGAGGATCATAAATACAACCTTGATTTAAAGTTGCAGTTGTTTGATATCCTTCTTGAATGTGAGTGGCAAATTCTTTCGGAGATAGTAACTGAGGATATTGTAATGAATCACTTTTCCCCCAATGTCCTAAACCTAAACAATCTTGACTTGCCCAAAATTGGCTCACATCTGGAAAAGTGCGACAGAGATAAGCTTCGTCGATACCTAAAATTTGTACTGCACCACCACTATTAGATTCTCCTCCTATGGGGTCTTCAATGGAGTACATAAAAGCAAAAGTTTGATTGATTGTAGGTAGTGTGAGGCGAAAATACCATCCTTCAAAATAATTCCGCGTCTTTTGATCCCAGTGATAACCACTATGGGGGGTTTGCAGATGGTTGTTTTGTTTTTTTTTTGCCATAAACATATTTGGGGAACTACCCAACAGATGTGGGGTTTCCTGCCGACAAAGCTAATTAGATAAAGCAAGCTAGAGGAAATAGCAAATATTCTAAGAAAAATAGTTTCCAGATAAACTGATAGAAACTAGTGATATCGCTTTTTTGGGCTAAATCTACTTCTCTACTACGCCACCACATTAATACTAAAAGAATTAGATGATAAACCATAAAAAAGCCTGAATTAATCCCATTCAAGCCTAAAATTCCTGCTCCTACCATTCCCAGATAACATATAGTAATTACGCCACGGGAGATATTAAACACGGTTGACTTGCCTAAAATCAGAGTAAAAGTAGAGATATTGTATTTTTTATCTCCTTCGAGATCGGGAACATCTTTAAAAATTGCGATCGCAATAGTAAACAAAAGAATAAATAAAGTTAGTATCTCAATATTAAAATTGAGTACCTTTGTACCTTGAAACTTTTGAGTAAAGTGCAAAAACAGTCCCAGATTGACAATCACCCCTCGCACAGTCAAAATGCACAGTGCAGCGAAGAAAGGAAATTGCTTTAAGCGAATTGGTGGTAAAGAATAAGCTGTACCAATAATTAAACTAATCGTAACTACTGCTAGCAACCAAACACCAGATAAAACAGCAATTAAAATTGCTAAAACACCTGTAATACCGATAATCCATTTTCCTTGCTTAAGGGAAAATTCGCCAGCAGCTAGGGGTAAATGGGGTTTGTTAATGCGATCAATCTCAACATCGGTTAATTGATTCAATCCCACAATATATACATTGCCACAGGAGCAAGCTAGCCAGACAGCCAACATTTGCTCTAAATTCAGTCCAGAAACTGCACTGTTTGTAGTAGCTAGAGAAATGAGATATAAAGCTAAGACGCTAAGACTTGTACCAATTATTGTATGAGGACGAGAAAATTTCCAGAGACTATATGCCCAGATCATAAA
>JASJEK010000059.1 GCA_030064915.1 Xenococcaceae cyanobacterium MO_234.B1 | reverse complement strand
CCTCCGCTCTAAAACGACGAATATTACCAATCATCACAGGAATAATTAATAGTAATAAGATAACGGCGATCGCACTGCCCCGTCCAAAATTACGAAAGTTAAACATTTCTTTAATCATGCGACTGGCAATCACTTCCGTCCCTTGGTTTCCTCCAGTCATCACAAAAACAATATCAAACACTTTCAAAACTAAAATCACCACCGTCGTACTGACAACTAAAATGGTGGAACGAATCATGGGAATAGTGATCCGCCAAAAAATTTGCCAACTGTTAGCCCCATCAATGCGGGCTGCTTCGATGATATCTTCGGGAATGCCTTTAACTGCTGCGGATAAAATCACCATACAAAAGCCTGTATAAAGCCAAATCATAATGACAATTAGAGCAAAATTGTTAAAAGAACGCTCCACCAGCCAACCCACCGGTTCAAAGCCTAAATTAACCATGATAAAATTCAGCAAACCAATTTGCTCATCCCCCGCAGGTTTGTAGGCATATACAAACTTCCAAATGACGCTTGCTCCTACAAAGGAGATTGCCATAGGTAAGAAAATAAGGGATTTGGCGATCGGTTCATAGCGCACTTTATCCACCAAGACAGCAATAATTAACCCCAAACTAACGCTGAATCCAGTGACCAATACTAACCATAATAAATTGTTGCGAAATGCCACCAGCATAGCTTGATCGGTGAAGGCAAAGACATAATTTTTCAAGCCTACAAAATTCTCGGAACGCCCATCGAAAAAGCTGAGATAGAGAGTCTGGATGGTAGGCAAAATTAAATAGGCTGATAAAAGTGCCATTGCTGGTGCAATATACACCCAGGGCAACAAGCTACGATTCCAAGGTTTGGGTAGAGCATTAATGCCATAGTTTGCTAGATAAAATAGCCCAATCACGCCACCAGAGCCTAAGATTATTGCTAATATTACGTCTAAAATACGATAAAAAACTTCCATCTTGGTTTATTAGTCATTAGTCATTTATCAAAAACTTTACTCTGGCCAACTGTTTTCAATCCTTTGCAGGACTTGATCTAAATCTGTTCCACCAACATAGTCCACCATACCAGACCAGAAAGTACCTGTTCCTACCGCACCAGGCATCATATCTGACCCATCAAAACGAATAACTTCTGCATCGGTCAGAATTTGTGCCTGTTTTTTGGTCAATGTATCAGGATAAAGATCTAAAGGGATATTTTGGCGAGGAGAAATATACCCCCCTAACCCTGCTGCAATTTCATGGGGAACTTCACTAGCAAGATACTCCATTAACTTGCGAGCTTCTGGTGTATCGTTAAACATGGCAAACACATCTCCTGCTACCAAAATTGGTAAACCTTGCTCCGAATTGATGGGTGGTAACGGGAAAATCGCTACATCTTCTGCTGTGTTCACATCTTCTGGTAGGAAAGAAGCAATAAAATTGGCTTGGCGGTGTAGATAACAGTTGGGATTATCCCCAAATAGCCCTTGAATCGAGTCGCCAAAAGGAGTACTGAGGACTCCTACTACGCCGCCATAGACATACTTTTCATTACGGGCAATTTTACCAAAGGTTTCAAAGGCATTTTTCACAGAATTATCAGTAAAAGGGATTTCATTTCTAATCCAGCGATCATAGTTTTCTGCTCCTGTTGTACGCAGCATGATATCTTCTACCCAGTCCGTACCGACCCATCCAGTGGCATCCCCACTTTCCATACCGAGACACCAGGGGGTTTTTCCCTCTGCTACCAGGCGATCGCTTAAATCTACCATTTCAGCCCAAGTTTTCGGAATCTCGTAACCGTTTTTTTCAAAGACTTTTGGGTTATACCACACCAAACTTTTCACGGAAGCCCGATACCAAACTCCATAAAGAGTGTCGTCAACGCTGCCCAACTCCAACCAAGAATCAGCATAAGCGGACTGTAACTGTTCCGGAGTCATAAAGTTCTTCAGGGGAATCAATTTTCCTTCTCTAGCAAAATCTGCCATCAACCCCGGTTGGGGAAACATCGCTAGGTCTGGAGGATTACCCGAATCTACACGAATTGGTAATGTTGTGGCAAAAGTGTCCGTACCTTCATAAACTATTTCAATACCTGTTTGTTCTGTAAAGGGGGCTAAAGCTTGTTCAAGTTTTTTTTGCTGTTCACCGATGATCACACCGAGGATTGTGACTTGTTTTTTGTTACTGCCACTGGAACTTTCACTCTCATCATTTGCTGATTGACAACCGACTAATAGAGCCAAACTGACTAATACTGCGGAAAATAAACTAAGTTGAGAGGTTCTTGGAAAATTTTTCATTAAACAAAAATTGAATTCTTTAACAGAGAAAATTGTCGGGTTTTTCGGTCTTAAGTTATTAAGCTATCTTAATAAGAAGCAAAAATGAGCTAATTAATTAAATCACCGTTTCCATTTCCCGATCAAAAAGATAGAGACGTTGAGCATCAAATAATAAATCTAAGCTTTCCCCAGATGTAACTGTGGCACGGGGATCGAGACGGGCAACAAATTCTGCTCCATCTGGAGTTTCTAAATAAACAATCAGTTCACTACCCATCATTTCAATAAGATTAACTTCTGCTCTAATGTTAAGACCTTGAATCTCTGGAGGAAGGTATTGGGGATGGTAAATATTTTCAGGACGAATCCCTAGGGTGAGATGGCGATCGCTCTGCGCCTCGGCTTTGCCGAGACCACGAAGTGCCTCGCCAGAGGCGAGACCGCCTATTTCTGTGGTTAACTGAGGAAGATATTGTTCCAGGGAAATCAAATTTTGACCCAACTGTAAATAGGCTTTTCCTTCCTGTACGACCTTTTCCACTTCAAAAAAATTCATTGCTGGACTACCGATAAATCCTGCTACAAACATATTAATTGGGTTGTTATATAAGTTAGTTGGAGTGTCCACCTGCTGCAAAATACCATCCTTCATCACCACAATGCGATCGCCCATAGTCATCGCTTCCACTTGATCATGGGTAACATAGATAAAGGTAGTTTTTAGTTCTTCATGGAGTTTACTAATCTCTTTTCTGGCTTGTACTCGTAACTTGGCATCCAGATTTGATAAAGGCTCATCCATTAAAAATACTGCTGGTTCCCTTACAATTGCCCGACCAACTGCTACCCGTTGCCGTTGACCACCAGAGAGTTCTTTTGGTTTACGTTTGAGCAGCTTTTCTATCCCCAACTGTTGGGCTGCACCATAGACACGCTGCTTAATTTCCGAGCGAGATTTTCCTTGCAACTCCAAACTAAATGCCATATTTTCAAAGACACTCATGTGAGGATAGAGAGCATAAGACTGGAACACCATCGCAATATCCCGATCCTTGGGGGGTAATTCGTTAACTTGGCGATCGCCAATACAAATTTGTCCTTGAGTAATGGACTCCAACCCCGCCAAAAGCCTTAAGCAAGTCGTTTTCCCACAACCTGACGGTCCGACAAAGACCAAAAATTCACCATCCTCAATGTTAAGATTCAGGTTATTAACAGCGACATAATCTCCAAATCGCTTCGTCACTTGTTCAAAGGTTACATGAGCCATAAAAATGAATTGATTGGAAGGACAATTACCGCTTATTAAAGCGAAAGATGAGCAAAATCGTCAAAAATTGACCAACAAAAATAGGGAGCAAACCCTAATCCTTTCTCTTTTCAATTTCAACTTTAACTCTCTATTCAATTCCATTCAGACCTTTTCAGTAATCAATGAGAATAATCAATGAGAATGGGGATAATTTTTCCTTAAGAATATACTTCAACTTAGAGATAGATTCGCCCTCCCTTAAGCTTAAAGTGCGATCGCAGCACAATCATCAGAGTAAAATAAAGAATAGGTTCAACTCTTGATTAAAAAGGTATGTCAGATCAATTAATGAACTATCGACAGCCTCAAACTCTAGTCCCAATGATTCAATCTGCGGGCATTTTTGCAGATTTATATCTAAAAGCATCCTTAGCGACCGCTAACACCCTCACTGGATGGTCACTGGATGATCGAGACCCTCAGATAATTGAAAAGCTGATGCCTTTTTTTGGCTGGGTTTATCAATATTATTTTCGGGTGCAAACCGATGGCTGGGAAAACATTCCCAAAACAGGAAAAGTACTATTAATTGGTTCCCATAATGGGGGATTGGCAGCTCCAGATACTGTGATGATGACCTATGATTGGTTTCGACAATTTGGCACAGACCGATTAGCCTATGCCTTAATGGATCCCAAAATTTGGCAAGTTCTACCAGGTCTGGCTCGCTTGGCGACACAAGTTGGCACCATTCAACCACATCCGAATTTGGCAAGGGCTGCGCTGCGTAAAGATGCTGCTCTTTTAATCTATCCAGGTGGAGTTAAAGATGTGTTTCGACCCCATTCTCTGCGAAACAAGATCTATTTTCAGGGACATAAAGGATTTATCAAACTAGCCTTGCAGGAAGAAGTACCGATTATCCCGTTTATTTCTCATGGAGCTCACTCTACCCTAATTGTACTGGCAGACATTTACCCTCAATTGCAGCAACTGCATCAGATGGGTATGCCATGGTTGGGGGGTATCGATCCTGGTGCATTCCCCATTTACCTGGGCTTGCCTTGGGGGATTGGCGTTGGTCCTTTACCTAACATTCCCCTGCCGATTAAATTACACACAAGGGTATGCCCAGCTATCATCTTCGAGCGATATGGTGAAGCGGCATCTCACGATCGAGAATATGTCGCTCAATGCTATAGTCGAGTTGGCGATCAGATGCAACAAGAACTAGATCGATTAGTTCAAGAAGAAGAGGGGTCTGGCTTTAAGCCCTGTTGCTTCTGAAGTGAACTAATATTTATTTATATATTTATTTATAGCTCAATCTTCAAGCCCAAACGCCTGCCCAACTGTCTTTTGGACGCTGGAGTCATTCATCATAAAGGTATGCATGACTGGTAGCTGAACTATTTGATCGTGTTTTGATAATCTAGTTTCACTGAGGGCGACAATCCCATCATTGAGTTCATCTCCAAACGGACTCGAAAATCCTCTGGGTCCTCCAGTCCCCGCCACAATTGTATAAGGAGATTCAATTCCTGGAAGAGATGCAAAGAAAGCTTGATTAGTTAAGTTGAATCCGCACTGACCTGTCCACCATCTAAAAGGTGCTACTCGCCAAGCATAGGGCGCGAGGCGTGGTGGCTGATTTGGTGTACCTAACAGGACAATATGTTTAGGAAGCTCAAGAGAACCTAACCCCAGCGCTGCTCGTGTCAATAATCCACCGAGAGAGTGGGCAACAATCCCATAAGCTCCTTGATTGGCTAGTGCTTGAAGACGGACTCTCAGACGCTCAACGATGCGATCAAAGGTTTCTGCAAAGGCTATGTAGCCAAATTGTTCCGTTGTCCATCCTGTTTGTTGTAAATACCACTCAAGTCCAAGCATTGATAATGATGTTCTACTTAGACCATGAATTAGCAAGATCTTCATCTTTAAATCATCCAAAGTAAATTTCTGAAATCCCTATGCAGCAGTACTCTTGCACTATTTATTAGGCTTGTGTGAGCTTCTCTACCATCAAGCAAGATCGAGACTATGTAGTCTTAAGAGAAGTTTTGACAGGACAAAAGCCTTTAGTTTCGATTCTTATACCCATTCTCAAAAATAGCTAGGGCTTACTGAAAAAGTTTTCAAACTTCTATGCCTTCTGACGACTGACATCACGACTTCTGACTTTTTATCTTATAGGAAGTCTTTTATTACTTTTGAGAAACGGTATTAGCTGTGCTGACTCCAGAGTTTATATTACCATTGTATTCGATCAAGCTATGGGAAGCAGCTCTCTAGACGCTCCAGGAGAACTGGGATAATTTTTCTTGGAGGATACACATCAACTTAGAGATAGATTCGCCTTCCCATAAGCTGAGAGCTTTAATCCCTGTTAGTTTTTCCACTAGTTCTACACCGGCAGTTGTGCTAGTGGCAATTCCAGTGACGAGATCTGGAGTCAAATCGAAGCACTGAGTTGCTCCTAGCACAGCATAAGGGTCAGAAGCACACAGTACTGTGCAACAAATTTGCTCCTTCATTTCTTCTAAGACAACTGCACCATTATAGGGTTCAAACGGCGAGGCTCCAATTTCTGCCACCACCACATCTGGTTTTTCGGCGGCGATCGCAGCTAATAACTGGCGTAGGTAGGGGCGAAACTGCTCTGGCGGACAGACAGAAGATGGCAGCCCCACATCGACGAAATCGAAAATTTTGTCGGCTCCGGCATCCCTCATAGTGAGAATATCGTGGTATTGTCCAGCACCAGCCAATTTCGTGCCGATGACCTTCAACCCAGCTTGCTTGAGTAAAGCAATGATAATTCTGGCTGCTGTTGTCTTGCCTGAAGACATGGAAGTACCGAGCATCATAATAGTGGGACAGTCATAGGTCCGCTCTGGTATGGGAGAGACAAAGTCTTTCATACATACTTTCTGCTCTTGTCGGACTACATGACCTCGATAGACCATAGAAGTTAGTGGTGGCAACAGCAAAGAAATGGAGGTCGCCCGTCCGAAGAGTCCTCCTTCAGTTAAAGCTTCTAAGCGACCATCCGAGTCAATATGTTGCCAGTCTCCTACTGCTTCTAAGGTAGCTCGGCGCACCCCAAAAGCACCGACGACTAAATCTCCCTGAAGTACTTCGACCATGCGCCCGCTGGTTAGTTCAACTAAAGAACGTTTTCCCAGAGGTAAGATTACTTCCCCAACAACATAATCTCCAGTTGCCCATTGTTCTTGCGGTAGACCATGAATCTCAAAGGGGCGTTCTGACAGATCAGATATGCGGGTTAGGGCAGTGAAAAAGTATTTATTTTCCATGATTCTTTCCTTATCAATAGCTATTTCTTTTTAACGGGGGAGCTAATAACAACCGCGCCAATAGTGCTGCTCGCTCAACCATTTGGTCAAAGTAAATAAACTCCCCAGGAGCGTGAGCAGCGTCGCCAACTGCACCCAAACCATCCAAAGTTGGCGTGTAGAGACTGGTTAGATTGCCGTCAGAACTACCGCCAGCCGTTCCTTCTTCAATTTCTATCCCTAGCTCTGATGCTGCTTGCTGGGCTAACTGCCACAGTTTTTGATTGCCTGGGGTTTTTTCCATTGGTGGACGCTCGATCTTGCCTTCCACAATTAACTGAGTGTCAGGAGTAGTCGGCTGCAATCCGAGAATAGCTGCCTCAATCTCAGGTACGTCTTCTGGGTGCAGTACCCGCACGTCTACAATTGCTTTACTTTCAGGGGCAACTACATTAGGACGGATACCACCATCGATAGTACCGACATTAACGGTAATGCCTCGCTGAGGGTCATTAAGTTGAAACAGCTTTTGTACCACAAAAGATAACTCCAAGATGGCACTAGCTCCCTTTTCTGGCTCTAGACCAGCGTGAGCTGCTTGACCAATAATACGGACAGTAAACTCACCAATTCCCTTGCGCCTAGTTTTCAGTTTTCCCGTTGGTCCCAGGGAGGGTTCCATCACGAAAGCCCGTTCAGCAGTTTTGGCTAAACGCCGAATTTGGGGAGTCGATTCGTAGCTGCCAATCTCTTCGTCAGAATTGATCAAGATTACTGGAGCGACCTGGGGGGAAAAACCGTGAGCTGCGAGTGCCTCTAAGGCAAAGACGATCTGAACGAGTCCAGCTTTCATATCGTAGATTCCTGGTCCGTACATTTTTCCCTGTCGTAAGGATAATGGCATTTTTTCCAGAGTTCCCAAGGGCCAGACCGTATCGCAATGTCCGAGCAGAAGTTGAATTGGTTGAACTTGAGAGCGAGGCACTTTGTGGTCGCCCAAGGTGTGTTTATGTCGAGTGCTAGGAACAGCTAGCAGGTGTCCTCCGGTTTGACGACCTCGAATTCGCCGAACGCGATAAGCTCTTTGCTCTAATGCTTTTTGCAGCAGTGCCAACACCTCTTGTTGGGCTGCGGGTACGGTAGAGGGGGATTCCGCCAACACTAGCTCTTCTAACAAGCTACTCATCTCTGCCTGGCAGCTATGGAGGTAATCGAGAAGCTGACGAGCTGTTTGGGTCGCCAGGCTGTTAACATGGATCATTGCTGAAATCCTCGGTGGAAGGGAAATGAGAAGCTACGCTCAATCTTGGCATACCGTCCTGGAGGAAGGTATGCTAGCAGCGGTGCTTGGAGTAGTAAGTCTCCATCATCCTGGTCGGAAACTCGTAGTGCTTGTTGTTGGATGTAAGCTGCCACAATTTGACCAGCAATTAAACTATTCTCGCCAAAACCATCCACAATGCGGTCTAGTTGGCACTCTAGGAAGAGATAGGCATCTTTGAGAAAAACACTATCGATAACGGAGGCAGAAAAGGTTGGTAGCACAGCGAGAGTCGGCTTAGAATCCTCTTCACAGCGCGGTGCAGCTCCTAAGCTAGTTAGTATTACCTGCTCGGGTCGAGGAAAGCTAACGGTGAAGCCATGTTCGCGGCGTATATTTTGATAGGTGCGATGAGCTGGGGTACAGACAAAGCCAAAGTAATTTGACCAACCCAAGGGCATTGCCATGTGCTTAGGGGCGAGATCGTAGTTTCCATCTGCCTCCTTTGTCCCCACCACAATTAGTGGCGCAACGGAAAAGAATCTCGACCAGATGGGTAAACTTAACTCAAGGCTTACAAGTTCCTCAGGCACAGACTTAAGCATAATTGGTTAACATGGTTTAGCTCTCTTCTGAAACTAGAACAACAATTTGAAGAACTTGTGAGGGCATTCTCAGGTTATATGGGGTCTTGCACACTTTTGATGAAAATTAATTCAGGCGATCGCTAGTTGGATTGGGCTACGGAACAAGATGCTTTAAAGGGGCGCTTGCCCATCAATAGTAAACTGCCGGTGGGTAGGCTAGCCAATTATCTTGATATTCATATCCATAAAGCTTTGAGGGCTTTGTAGTTTATTTGTAATTAAAAAACTTTCGGGATAGAACGAGCATCAGGTCAAATCCGTAACAGGCCCCCTTTTTAGCCCAAAAAAGTGTCAAAGTCCCGCTAACTATACCACAAATTAGCTACAGATTAGGTGCAAGATCTCAGTCTATTTCAGTCTTCCGTAATATTGCCTAAAATATTGACTAGAGTATCTTCCAATCAAATCAATTGTGCAGCCTAATAAATTTTTCTCCTTAGAACAGGTAATCGATCGCTATCCTTTGATTGTAGCTCCTGAAACCCCTCTAACCGAAGTCGTCCACCTGATGCAAGAGTGGGGTAACAGTTGTCATCTCTCAGGGAATAATAATAATTCAGAAGCAAGTTCTATTGCTCTAATTAACAATAGTTGCGCCTTAGTAGTTGAAGAGGCTCAACTTCAAGGAATATTTACTGAGCGAGATTTAGTGAGGCTGATTGCTACGGAGAAGGATTTAGCAGAGATAGCCGTTGGGGAAGTAATGAGTAGGGAGTTAATTACTTTAAGGGCGACTGGTTCGGAAGATGCTTTTACTGCCCTAAATTTACTGCGTCAGCATCGGATTCGTCATCTGCCAGTTGTAGACAAGGGCGATCGCCTATCAGGATTAATTACAACTAAAAACCTACGACAAAACCTGCAAATGATACATCTGATGAGATGGCGTAGAGTAAAGGAAATCATGAATCCCCAAGTTGTTCATGGTCCCTCTACTATCTCCCTTCGGAAGGCAGCAAAATTAATGGCGGAACATCAAGTTAGTTGTGTAGCTATTGTCGCGGAAGATGGAAAGGGGGATGGATTATTAATTCCTGTGGGCATTATCACCGAAAGAGATTTAGTTCAGTTCCAAACCCTGAATTTAGATTTAGCACAACCAGTACAAAGGTTGATGAGTACGCCTTTGTTTCTAGTCAATTCCCAAGATTCTCTCTGGGCGGGACATCAATTGATGCAACAACATCGGGTGCGACGGTTATTGGTAGCAGGTTCCCAAGGAGAACTACAAGGCATAATTACCCAAACCAGCTTGCTTCAAGTATTCGAACCCTCGGAAATGTATGGGGTAATAGAAGCATTACAGCGACAAGTTTGCCAGTTAGAAATCGAAAGAGCTGAATATTTACAGAATCGAACTACTGAACTAGAAGAGCAAGTAAGAGAGCGCACAGTTGAATTAACCAAAACTAACCAACGGCTCCAAGGGAAAATAGCAGAAAGACAAGAAATAGAATCAAAACTCCTTATACAAGCAAAACAGCAGAGAGCAATAGCCGAACTGGGTCAGTACGCTCTTGCCCAGAAGAATTTAGTTCCCCTAATGGAGCGAGCCGTAAATCTAGTAGCTTCAATACTAGATTTAGAATACTGCAAGGTGTTGGAACTGCTTCCAGATGGCAAGAACTTGCTACTCAAAGCTGGAGTAGGTTGGCACGATGGACTGGTGGGGGTAGCCACAGTAAGAGCAGATACCAACTCCCAGGCTGGTTATACCCTCCTCAGTTCAGAACCAGTTGTTGTTACGGACTTACTTTCAGAAACGCGCTTTAGCGGGTCAAATTTATTACTCGACCACCAGGTAGTAAGTGGCATGAGCGTGGTTATTCAGGGTCGAGATAGACCATTTGGCATTCTGGGTACTTATACAAATCGACAGCGAATTTTTAGTCAAGACGATACTAATTTTCTTCAGGCGATCGCCAATATTATCGCTCAAGGGAACGAAAGACAACTGGCTGAGGCGGAATTGCAGCAGCAATTAGCATTCGAGCAGCTTCTGGCTAATATTTCTACTCGTTTTCTTAACTTAACTTCCGCAGAACTTTCACAGGGAATTGATTTTGCTTTACAAGCCATTAGTGAATTAACCAAAGTTGACACTAGCTATATCTTCTGTCTGTCTGAAGATATAACCAGCTTCTCGATGACTCACGAGTGGGTGGTGCAGGAAACAGAACCCCAAATTCAAAATGCTCAGAACTTTCCCGTGACAATGTTTCCCTGGTCAATCCCTCAACTACAGCAGGGTGAAATCCTTTATGTGCCAAATATAGATAACTTACCCCCAGAAGCCACAGTCGATCGGGAAAATTGGTCAACTTTTAACCTCCGCTCTCTTATTTGTATTCCCTTTAAGTTCCAAAACACAGTTAGGGGTTGGATTGGTTTTGCTTCTTTTCGCCAACAAGAAACCTGGTCGAAGCGTAAAATTAACCTACTCAAAGTTGTGGGGGAGATATTTGCCAGCACTTTGCAACGTCAACAAATCGAATCAGCCTTAAGAACCAGCGAACAGAGATTTGATAGTATTCTTAGCTCTCTTGAAGATGTGGTTTGGTCTGTCGATCCCCATACATTTGACAGACTTTATATAAATTCGGCAGTAGAAAAAATTTATGGTCATCAGGTTGCTGAATTTTACGACAATCCCCATCTCTGGCTAGAAATGATTCATCCTGAAGACAGGGAGCGCGTAAGCAATTTTGCTCAAAATATTCTGGAAACAGAAGGCGGTGAAATTGAATACCGCATTGTGCGACCCGATGGAGAGATCCGCTGGCTCTGCGATCGCGCTCACTTAATTCGGGATGCTGAAGGTACGCCGATTCGTTTGGATGGGATTGTCACCGATATTACTCGACGCAAACAAGCAGAAGACTTACTTAGAGAGAGTCAAGAGTCTTATACCTTGGCTGTTGAGGGTTCTAGCAATGGTCTTTGGCACTGGAATATTTTAACCAACGAAGTATTTTTTGCACCTCGGTTCAAGGAAATTCTGGGCTACACCGATGAAGAGTTCCCTGATAACTTTGAGGCTTGGTCAACCAGATTACACCCCGAAGACTACGATCATGTTTTGGCAGCAGTACATAACCATCTCGAAAATCACGTACCCTTTAACATCGAATACCGCTTGCAAAAGAAAAGTCAGGAATACTGTTGGGTGAATGCTCGTGGTCAGGCAATTTGGAATGAAAATGGTCAAGCTGTACGCATGGCAGGCTCGATTACCGATATCAGCGATCGCAAGCACCAAGAAACAATCTTAAAAGACATTGCTTCAGGGCTGTCAGTTGAAATTGGAGAGAATTTTTTACCATCGTTAGTAGAGTATCTCTGCAAAGCTATTGATGTGAAGTATGCTTTTGTGGGGGAACTAATCGAGCCAGAAAAAGACAGCATTAAAACCTTGGCAGTGTATGGCAAAGATACAATTATTGACAATTTTGAATATCATTTGGTCGGTACTCCTTGTCAAAATGTAATTGGACAGCAGCTATGTGTTTATCCCGAAGCACTTCAGCAATTATTTCCCGGAGATCGACTGCTGCAAGAAATGGCAGCCGAGAGCTATGCAGGAATGCCTATTTTTGATTCTGCGGGAAAGGCTTTGGGTTTGATTTCGATTCTAGACACCAAACCACTGGAAAATATTTCATTGATTGAAGAAGTATTAAAAATTTTTGCTACCCGTGCCACTGCTGAATTGGAACGCCAAAAAGCAGAAAGCAAAATTCGTAAACAGGCTGCTTTATTAGATTTGACTCACGATACAGTATCAGTCCGCGACTTGAATAACATCATCACTTTCTGGAATCGCGGAGCGGAAGAAATGTATGGTTGGACGGGACAAGAAGCTTTAGGTCAAAACTCCCATCAGCTACTAAGGGCAAAATTTTCCCAACTTCTAGAAGAAATTGAAACCGAGCTATTTTGCGAAGGACATTGGCAAGGAGAACTCATTCACCAAAGAAAAGATGGTACTGCTGTAATGGTGATGGGTCGCTGGTCATTATTAAGAGATACAGCAGGCAATCCCGAACAAATTTTGGAAATCAATCATGATATCACCAAGCGCAAACAGGCAGAAGCAAGAATCCGCGAACAAGCAGCCCTACTGGATGTGGCAACGGATGCAATTATAGTTCGAGGATTGGATAACCAAATCTTATTTTGGAATCGAGGAGCAGAAAAGTTATATGGTTGGACAAGAGAAGAAGCATTCAACAGAAATGCCAACGAGCTTTTATATCAGGAATTTTTCCCAGAATTAGACGAAATTCAGCAAACAGTTAGGGAGAGGGGTGAATGGCAAGGAGAACTCAATCAAATTACCAAGACAAGTAAAGAGATCGTGGTTCAAAGTCGCTGGACTTTGGTAAAAGATAATGGGGAAAATCCTCAGTCATTTTTAGTAGTTAATACCGACATCACCGAGAAAAAACAGCTAGAAGCCCAATTCCTCCGCGCCCAACGCCTAGAAAGCCTGGGAACGCTGGCTGGTGGCATTGCTCACGACCTCAACAATATTCTTGCTCCAATTCTGGGGTTTGCCCAACTGCTACCTCGCAAATTAACTAACCTTGATGAGCAAAATCTCAGGCTCTTCAAAATTATCGAAACCAATGCCAAACGGGGAGCAGCTTTAGTCAAGCAAATTCTGACCTTTGCACGGGGCTTAGAAGGCGATCGCGGCTCCATCCAAATTAGACATCTACTCGCCGAAATCAGACAGGTAATAATTGAAACCTTCCCCAAAACTATTGAACTAGAGCTAGATGCACCCGAAAACTTGTGGACAGTAGATGGAGATGCAACTCAAATCCATCAGGTGTTAATGAACCTAGCAGTTAATGCCCGAGATGCCATGCCTCATGGTGGCACACTCAGAATCACTGCTGAGAATTTTCCTATTGATGCTAACTTTGCACGACTACATCTGGAAGCCCAGGAAGGTCCTTATGTTTCAATTACCGTTGCCGATACTGGTATGGGCATTCCCCCTGTGATTTTAGACCGAATTTTTGAACCATTTTTTACCACCAAAGAAGTTGGTCGCGGTACAGGTTTAGGGCTTTCTACCGCTCTTGGCATTATTAAAAGTCACGGTGGTTTTATCGATGTTTATAGTGAAGTAGAACGGGGAACTCAATTTAAAGTATTTCTGC
>JASJEK010000058.1 GCA_030064915.1 Xenococcaceae cyanobacterium MO_234.B1 | reverse complement strand
CATATAAAGATTATGTATCCATTACTGTAAAGCCTTCTCCGACAGGTTATCGCGCTCGTTCTCATCCGTGGAAAGGGGCTTTATATACCTAGAATGAGATGAGTAAACCTATAAATTTTGTTTTTAAGCCCCTTCCTCCGCTCATGCTACGCTCTTAGCGCGGGGCTTCCCACTCGCACGCTAAAATATCGTTGAAAGATCTTTCCTCCAAACAGCGATCGCTATGACAATACTTGAGACTCAAACTACATCAAGCATGGATATACAAAAAAAAGGTTTACCCGTCACTATCATCACAGGGTTTCTCGGTAGCGGTAAAACCACTCTCCTCAATCACATCTTAACTAACCAAGAAGGACTAAAAACAGCAGTATTAGTTAATGAATTCGGTGAAATTGGTATTGATAACGAACTAATTGTTTCTACCGATGAGAGTATGGTAGAACTCAACAATGGTTGTATCTGCTGCACTATCAACGAAGATTTAGTTAATGCAGTATATAAGATACTAGAACGAGAAGATAAAATTGATTACCTAGTTGTAGAAACTACTGGACTTGCTGACCCCCTACCTGTTGCTTTGACTTTCTTGGGGACAGAGTTACGAGATATGACTCGCCTCGACTCCATAGTGACAATGGTAGATTGTGCCAACTATAGTCTCGATCTGTTCAATTCTCAAGCAGCCCACAGTCAGATCCAATACGGAGATATGATTATTCTCAACAAAACTGACTTAGTGGATGAAGCTGATGTTGATTCTTTAGAAGTTAGAATCAGAGACTTTAAGACAGATGCGAGAATTCTGCGTACTCAAAAATCTCAAGTTCCTTTACCGCTAATTTTAAGTGTGGGATTGTTTGAGTCTGATAAATATTTTGATAATACTGAATCAGAACATCATCACGATCACGATCATGAACATCATCACCATCATGACCACGATCATGACCATCACCATCACTCAGATCACTTAGAGAATGATGGTTTTACCTCTCTATCCATCCAGAGCGATCGCCCATTTAATATTAGAAAATTCCAATACTTCCTTGATAACCAGCTACCAGAAAACGTATTTCGTGCTAAAGGTATTCTCTGGTTTGATGAAAGTCCCAAACGTCATATCTTCCATCTCAGTGGGAAAAGATTTAGCATCGAAGATGAAGAATGGAGAGGAGACAAGAAAAATCAATTAGTCTTAATTGGTCAAAACCTCGATCATGATAAGTTAAGAGAACAAATTGAAAACTGCCTCTGTCTCCCTTCTACCAACCGTGGTAAAGGATTTAGTAAGTAAATAATTGATAATTGATAATTGACAGTTTGGGGGGGAAAAGGGACTTCAATTACTTTACGTACACCCTCTCGCCAGGGCTATTTCATTCTAAATAGTGCAATTTTATGTATGAACGATTCTTCCAAGTTTTCAGAATATCAAACTATCAAAAGTTCAGATTTGAAATCGTGTAAATTCGTTATCTAAATCTAGAATGAAATAGCCCTGGATTTAATCAGTTACAGAATAGACGATTTAGAAGCGCAAATCATCGCTATTACTCAGACAAAAAAAGATAGACAAGTACTCACTAGCTCATCTATCTTTAAAAAGATAATTACCATAATGACAATTCCTATTATATTCTCAATGCTGATAATGCTTGGGTTAAACGTTAGCTACAAGTCTGGTAATAAGGAAATTAGCTATGATAGTAAAGCTTTAATTGAGGTAACATTACTAATGATTACTTCTCTATCTGGTAGCTATGCCTTTCAAGAAATCAGAAACAGAAATAAGCGAGGTTGAGAATAGGAGAAAACTGGCTATTGCTAAATTATCAATGGTTAGTCAGCATTGGGGGAAAAGTTACGTAATTGCGGATTATACGCTAGACAAGACATTAAGAGAAATCCTGGGATTACCTGAGAAAAGTTTAGGTAAACCACCTTATGAATGGATTAATAACTAAACTATAATGATCTAGTTCCATTCCTTACAAATAAGCTATCTAACCACGGATAATAGTTATCCTTAAAAAGACTGGAGGGGATAACTATTTTTTGTTATAAGTACTTACTGTGCTACTGTTGATTTTCCCTGTAACACACCCCCCTAACGCAGCCCACAAAAAGAAAAAGAACCCGTAGTCTGGTTAAACAGTCATACCCCGTAGCCTCGAAGAGGTCGGAACGTAGTGGAGAGGGTTGACGGTTAACCGACAAGGGTTAAACTATTTTGTCGGGCTAGTGGTAGAAGGTAGGGGTTAGGGAAGTAACATTTAAAACTACCTTTCTCCGATTAGAAATCAAATTGTAATCGAAAGTTATATCAAATTACTTTAAATATGCTATATATCAATCTCGGTGTTTCTTTATCTCTGCGTCAATCATCTGTAGCAATCTTAGAGGGAAATGATATTATAAGTACCGCCAAACAAACCGCGCCTTGGGTCTGAAGCAGACCCAGCTATGATACCGGGAAGAAATTCAGTATTGTTACCCACATAACCAGCAGTCAACTTAAAGGTCTTATCGATATCCCAGACGATAATGGCACCAGAGCCTCGGTCAATCGCGCTAAACTGGGTCGAGCCACTACTATTAAAACTGTCTGCCCCATTGACAAAGTAGGTGAAACTGTTCGTGTCAAAGTATTTATAGACTTGGATGCGGGGTCCTACAGCAATTCGGACATTATTGGCAACCGGGAATTCGTAATAAAGTTAATGAATGCCATTAAGGGAGAGGGAATTCCATGTCCAACGTGCCCTTCGTTTTCTGATAGTTGTCAGACAGTTCGGCGTAAACTGATTTCAGATTTTCGACTCGTTCGAGAAACCCTTTTTTGGTTTCCTCATCACAGGCGTTAATGAGATCCCTGATGTAGTAGCACTTCCAGTAGGAGTTTTCATGGGCGTATCCTCCTGCATCTTGCTTGAAGACTTCCTTCAAAATGTTCAGATCGTGAGGAATGCCGTAGTCGTCCCGAGAGTCTTGGTAAGTGAACAGGGTGTAGAAATTGTCAAATCCCCCCCAAGTGATGCCAGAAAGACAGAGGGGACAGGGTTCGTGAGTGGTTAAAAAGATGCACTCCTTTGCCGTGGGACGCTGGTCACGAGGCATTTCGTAGAACTTCTTGATGGTATTGATTTCGCCATGGTACAGAGGGTTTATAGCTTCTTCATTGCTGGCGGCGAGTACTGTAGAGAGGTCGTCCTTCCTGAGAATTGCACCCCCAAACAACTTGCTTCCCTTTTTAGTAGCTTCTCGGGTTTTGGGTACAATCTCCTCCTCTATCACTGTCAGTAAGCGATCGATAAACTTGGGATCAGTGTTTTCCATTATTTTTGCTCCTTGCAATGTTATATCAACTTTGCTCTGTTAAATTTCGGTAATCCTACGGATGACAATCAGTCATGTTGCAGAATGTAATCTAGAAAGTATCAGGAAGTTGATATTAGTTTCTACTGTACACTTGTACAGGTTACGCTAGTGCAAGTGTACAATGTCTGTTTTGGAGACATTGTTGAATAATACTTAGCAGCTTTACTTAAAAAACTCTTAAAAATTTGATTTTTATAGAAAAGGCTTCTCATCCTATAAAGCTTGCTAATCTCATCTAGTTAAGTCGGGATGAAGCAAGAAGCTCGTATGGCTTTAGCCTGCGAGTATGTCACAAATCTTTACTTTCCTTAAGAGAAGGCTTGAAGTCGATTGTCAACCCCACTGCCTGAAGTACCGAAGTCAAAGTTTCCAGAGTTGGATTCCCATCACCGCTCAATAGCCGATATAGATGTTGGCGCGAAATATTCGATTCACTGGCAATCTTCTGGGTTGAACCCGTAGCTTCAACCACATTTTTTAACGCCAGTAAAAATGCTTCTGTGTTTCCATCGGACAGAGTTTCATCCAGAGCAGCTTTTAAATAGCGTGCTGCGTATTGAGAATCAGCTAGTCTCTGAAGTAAATCTTCTCTATAGTCTCTTGTTGGCATTGCTCATTAACCTCTTTTTTCCTCTTGATAAGCTTTCCAGTAGCGACGGGCAGTCTTAATATCTTTGCTCTGAGTCCTTTTAATTCCTCCCATCAACAACAAAACAACCTTTCTGCCTTCCAATCCGTAATAAATGCGATATCCTCCCCCAAAGTGCAAACGAAGCTCGAAAATGCCTCCGTCCAAACTCTTTCTATCGCCAAAGTTTCCTAAACTAACACGGTCGAGACGAACATCAACACGGGCTTGAGTAGTTGGGTTAAGGGTCTCGAACCACTCATCAAAAGGACATACTCCACTAGCCGTGACATATTTATGGATTGACCACTGCTGACTTTCCACCGTACTCCCTTATGTATATAATGTCGCATATATGCGACAAAATTAATAGTAACTTTTCTGCGTGAAAATTCAAGGTGAGATATCAAATATCTCAAATATCGGAAATCACCTTAAGACGGGACACTTGATAAATTGTACAGGGAATAGCTAAATAGCTAGACTACAAATCTTTACCCTCAACTAGTTTCTCTTCCAAGGCAACGGCAACAGCTTCAGTCCGATTCGATACACCCAATTTGCTGATAATTTCACTGACGTGGAAGCGAGCAGTATAGGTACTAAGCCCCAATGCTTTGCCAATTTGCCTATTATTAAGTCCCTCTATCATCAGCTTAAGCACCTGGAGTTGCCGTGGAGTGAATATGGTATCAGATGATGGCACTGGGAGGATATCCGTCACATTAGAAGACATGATGGTTAAACCCTGATAAGTGAAACGGATAGAGTTGATTATCTCTTCTGTAGAAGCATCTTTAAGGACATAGCTATTAGCTCCTGCTTTGATCGCCTGACGGAGTAAATCTTGGGTGTTGAAGCTCGTCAATACTAGAATTTTTACTTCGGGATATTGCTCTCGAATCGCTCTTGTGGTAGCAATGCCATTCATCCCTGGCATCATCAAGTCCATTAGCACCACATCTGGCTGTAATTCATTACATAGTGCTAGGGCATCTTCACCATTAGCAGCTTCTCCTACTAAAGTAAGGTCACTAGCAGTCAAACATACATAGCGGATGCCCTCTCGCAACACCGCATGATCGTCAACAATCATTATTTTTATTGGTGAAGATTGATTCATATACTATAAGCTACAGGGAAATGACCACTTCAGCAAAACTTCCGTACCCTGATGGGGTTGACTAGTAATCTTTAAAATGGCTCCAATCTTCTCGGCGCGTTTTTTCATAATGTTTATTCCTAGATTACTTGGCAAAACATCCTGCTGATTAAAACCTAAACCGTTATCCCTCACCAACATTTTTACCTGCTCTGAGTTGCCATCAAGATGCTGGCAATTAAAGTGAATTTCTGCTTGTGTAGCTCTAGCATGGCGAACCACATTGTTAAGGGATTCCTGGGCAATGCGGTAGAAACAAATCTGCACCTGGGGAGGTAGGGTTGATTCCCTGTCAATACAGGTAGTTATGTTGAGAGAAGTGCGATTGGCGATCGCCTGAGCCAGTTGCCTGAGAAGTTCCCCTAATGGCTTGTCAACTAGCCTTTGAGGATTTAACTCCACCAGCAGATTGCGCGTTTCTGCCAAGCCTCCCTGAGCCATCTGCTGAATTTTGCTTAAACCCGGTAAGATCTCGTCTGGATGGGTTTGCCAGATTTTAGGCAGACTATCAGCAATCATGATTAGGGAGTGGAGGGTTTGGTTAACTGAGTCATGGAGTTCTGTAGCTAATCGGTTTCTTTCTTTTAATACCGTTGCTTCTTGTATAGTCACTTGCAACTTGCGGGTGCGAGTCTCAATTATCTCTTCTAGGTGAGCGTTGTAATATTGTAATTGAAGCTCAGTTTTAACGATTTCGTCCGCAAATTGCAGACTCATCAAAATTATCATTAACAGAAAGGCAAATGGGACGGTACTGATAAATTGAGGCAAAACTCCTGCATCAACGAGATAGATATGGATAGTTGATATCAAAAGGATTACTATACAAAAAGCTAGTAGAGAGGCTTTCTGGCGTTCCCCCTGCTGGTACTGCCGAAAGCAAGCATAGAAGATAAAGCTAAAGGTTGGGATATTACTCACGACCCCTAAGACGATTAACGGATGGGGTATACCCATTAGATGAACATAATTCTCTCCCCAAGGCAAATTTATTGACTGTAAACCACTAACTTCCTGCCAGATATAGCCGTAGGGCAAAACAAGATTTAACGTTGCTAGTAGTGAGAAGATGCTGGTCAATAACCACAATAATCTTCGGGGTTTTACCTGGGTATAGTGAGCCATCGCCCAAAGCCAAAATATACCTGCCACAATTTCAACGGCTACTTGCGGTTTAAAAAAAAGCAAGATCCCAGGGATAGTCTCTTGTTGAATGGCCATTATCTGAAATAATAGGTGTATGCCATACAAAAAGCTGGATAGGGCAAAGATGAGATAAATACCGCGATCGCTCTTGCGAATCGAGATGATTAAAAATAGTAGTCCTGTATAGAGTAAAATAGCAGCCGCACTGCTCAGTATTAAGGAAAAGATCATCTAGTTCAAAAGTACGGGGATTAGACCTACTGCTAAAAAGCTGGCTTTAAAGCACTTTTCCCTATCTTCCTATAGGTAGCTCTCAAGCAAAAGCCCAGATTTTAACCTTGCAAATTATGGCAATAGGGTTTTGGTTTTATATTCAAAAATAAACACTACTGGTTTCAAACTGGATCTGGTGTAGTTAATAATAATTGTTTCTAATGTAAATTAGAGGAGTTGTAATCAATTGAATAGCGATCGCTATTTTCGATTCATAGCTCTAATCTCTGAAAGGCTGATTTTGATAGGAACAACGTTGGCTGAAACCCCGATGACTAGGTTAATTTTCGCTCTACTGAATTTGTAAGAATCAAGTTTTTAAGAGTTTTTTAAGGAAAGCTGCTAAGTCTTATTCAACAATGCCTTCAAAGCACAAACTGTACACTTGTACAGGTCACAACTGTACAAGTGTACAGTAGACCCTGAAAGCATTTTTCTGATACTTTCTTAATTTAGAGCCCATCTTTACTAGATAAATCCCGAATTGTCATCCGTATTACTACGGAACTTCAACCAGGCTTAAGATATGGATTCATTAAAGTTAAATTCCTACTACGACGGAGGATTAAATCATGGTTGAATATAATATCACTCGGCTTACTAATAACGGCTTTGATGATGAAAAGCCCCAAATCGATGGTAATAAAGTAGTCTGGGAAGGTAATGACCAAATATATTTCTTTGACGGCGTCAATACTCCCATCCAGCTTAGTAATAACGGCTTAGACAATCAAGATCCTCAAATCTCAGGAACTAACATAGTCTGGGAAGGTTTCAATCCTGATTTCTTTTCTGGTATTAGAAAAGAAGTACTTTTGTATGACGGAACTACTACCGTTCAGACCAATAGCCAACCATTTGAATTTAATAACGATCCCCAAGTCGATGGCAATAAAGTAGTCTGGGAATTTAATGGCGAAATATTGTTATATGACGGCAATCAGACCGTCGAGATTACTAGTAACAGCTCTAATGAGAATAAGAATCCTCAAATCTCAGGAAGTAATCTAGCCTGGGTAAGGGAAGATGACAATGACAGTGAAATAATGTTCTCTGATGGCGATACTTTTACTACCATTCAGATTACTAATGACTTCTCTGATGATGAAGATCCCCAAATATCAGGAAAGAATATAGTCTGGGAAGATGATGATAATAACAGAGTACTTTTCTATAACGGCACTACTCAAGAGATCATTGAGCTTACTAATAACTCCATTTTTGAGGGTGAAGATCCCCAAATTGATGGGAATTATATAGTCTTTGAAGGTTATGCTGGTCAAAGTAGTGACATATTTCTCTATAACATCGCCACTAAAGAGACCACTAATATTACTGATAACTTCTCTGGTGATCAAGATCCCCAAATCGATGGAAATATAGTAGTCTGGGAAAGCTTCGATCTCAATGGTCAAGATAAGGAAATATCTCTCTATAACATCGACACTAAAGAGACCATTCAGCTTACTAATAACAGCTTTGATGATGAAGATCCTGATGTTTCAGAAGGGAATATAGTCTGGGAAGGCCTCGTCGATGGTCAAGATGAAGAAATATTTTTAGCAACTCCCAAGCCAGCAGGTTCTGCTGTTACAGAGCTTGCTGTTACAGAGCCTGCTGTTACAGAGCCTGCTGTTACAGAGCCTGCTGTTACAGAGCCTGCTGCTGAAGAGCCTGCTGCTGAAGAAGGACCCTTAATGGAAGAAGAAGATCTAAACGTAGAGGTTGGCCTAGGCTATCCACCAATATTCGGCACTTCAGGAATTGATACTATCTTTGTAGAAGGTCGTGGTCCTCAATTATTCTTTGGCGGCGATGGAACTGATTTATTTCTTGCTACTGATATCAGTCTTGGAAATAACATTGTCTATGGGGGAAGAGATGATGATAACTTTACTTTAGCTGCAAATGATACTTTCTATGGTGGGGAAGGAGATGATACGTTTTATGTTCAAACTGGTGGTGGTAACTTCATGACTGGAGGAGAAGGAGCAGACCAGTTCTGGATTGCAGTAGCTGGACTCCCTGATGATTTTAACATTATCACTGATTTTAAACAGTCACAAGGAGATGTCATCGGTATTGCTCGTGTGGAAGGAGTCAATAGTTTTGAAGATTTGGAATTGATAAAAACTAACACTAATGGAATCCTTAACACTTCGGTTGCAATTAATGATATTCTTATTGCATTTATCCCAGGAGTAGACATAAGTGATGCAAGTGCTTTTGAAATTATTCCTGTTTAAAAACACCTAAACTTCTTGGCAGTATAACTTCTTAGCAGTATAGTAGTTTAATGCCCCTAAAAGAAAGGAAATTCAAAGACTTCTAGGGGCATTAAAGACAGCAATTTCCCATAAAAATATTGCATTCTTCCAGATACAGATATGATATAGCTTTATTTATTTAGTAATTTTCGATGCAAAAACGAATACTGATTCCAATTTTAACTGCTAGCTTAACGACCTTAATGGCAACTTCTGCACAAGCTATTGTGTTAAACTTTGACTGGCAAGGTGATGGTGGCTATTCTGCGAATGGAAAATTCAGCTTTGATGAAACCACTGCCCCAGCAATCTTTTCTGAATTTGGGCTAGGGCCAACGAAGGTGTTGGACTCCTTAACTGTATCTTTCTTTGATCCTTCAGATACCCTCTTAGGAACTTATGATAATGTTGTGGGTGGGATATCTATTGATCCATTTCTAAACTTTAGTTTCGATACAACTACTCAAGAGTTATTTGGTTTCTTGGACATTGGGGAGGGTACGGGGGCATTGGATCCATCAAGATTCTTTCTCTATGGTCCAGTAGGGGAGCTGTTATTCTTACTCAATGGTCAATTACAGTTAATAGACACTAATAGTGGTGCAATTACTGTTACTGTTCAACCTGAATCAGTACCAGAACCAATTAGTTTAATTGGATTAGGATTGATTGGTTTAGCTGGATTCGCTACCAAACGTAAGTCTTGCCAATAGCGCTCCCATAACACTAGCCTTAGTTAACTCTAGAGTTCTTGCCAAAGTAGACTTCTTATCTTAGCTCTTAGCATTTTTTCAATTTCCTCACAGTTTCCTCAAACTTCAGAAATGTAATTTTATGTCTACTGCCTTATCTGTCTTATCTGACTCTGACTTTGACATCGATGTTATCTTTCGTGATAATAGCTTGACTCCTAGTCAGCAAGCAGTATTTACTAATGCTGCTAACCGTTGGGAACAAATTATTATCGGCGATCTGCCAACGGGTTTCGCGCCTGGTTTGGGTTTCGTTGATGACCTGGCGATCGAAGCTAGGGCTCTTTCGATTGATGGGCCTGGTCTTATCCTAGGATCTGCTGCTCCGACTTATGTCCGTAATGATTCTTTGTTACCTGTTGCCGGAAGAATGGCATTCGATTCTGCTGATGTGGCGCGGTTACAAGCAAATGGTCAGCTTGAACAAGTGATTCTCCATGAAATGGGTCATGTTTTGGGCATTGGGACACTTTGGCCCTTTTTAGGTTTGCTTGACGGTGCAGGTACCAGTAACCCACAATTTCGAGGTCCTCTGGCAACGGCTGAATATAATCGCATTTTTGGTCAGAATGCTAATGCTGTACCTGTAGAAAATATTGGCGGTCGGGGTACTCGTGATGGACATTGGCGTGAGTCAGTATTGGGGAATGAACTGATGACTGGATTTCTCAATTCAGGAAGTAATCCTCTCAGTCTCGTTACGGCTGCTTCTTTAGCAGATATTGGTTACCAGGTCAATTTAGGTGCTGCTGACCTGTAGGAACCTACCTAGTAGTCTTCAGTCTTCAAGCTAGTCTTCAAGCTGAGAATGTTTCTATCGGTGCTGAAATTTTCGCTTTTAACTCTGAACTCGAATTAGCTTACCTGAGTTCGATATAAATGAGTATCCTGAAAAGCAAGTATAATCAATTCTTGAGCAATTAGTGATACTTATTGAGAATAAAAAGATAAGACAAAACAATCCAAAATCTTAAAATTTTCGACAGAAAAAATTGTCCCATAGTGTAGTAGAGTTCATGCCAGGCTCAGACTTTTGGAGAAATATGGTTAGTAAGCCTAGAAGAGGAGGAAGATTAATTTATCAAAAAAAATTTCCTTTAAAACAAATGTTATCTTTTTTAAGTCAAGCTTTATACGATTTTTTCAAGTAGTACAAACCATTATAGGTAATGTGAAAGAATAAATTATGTCCGTCGAAGAGGTATTAAATAAGGAAACCAATCAGCGAAAGCTCCTAGCCCTTGACGGCGGAGGAATTCGTGGGATGGTTACCATCGGGGTGCTGGAGCGGATGGAAGAACATCTCAAAAACAGACTTGGGCGCAAAAGTGACGAGAATTTTCGACTATGTGATTACTTTGATTACATTGGGGGAACAAGCACTGGTGCGTTTATCGCCGCTTGCCTGGCCTGGGGAATGAGCGTGAATGAGATTCGCTATTTTTACGAGGAGAAAGGGCACATGATGTTTGAATACGGATTTTGGCCGAAGCAAATCATGAAGAAATTCCCGATCCCCGCATGGCGGCAACCCCTCACTCAGCTATTTCCATCTTCCTATAATCCTGACAATCTCCGTCATCTTCTCGAAAACGTTTTCCAAGAAGATGACGGACAATCAGCAACATTGGGTAGCCGAAAACTGAAAACGCTGCTGATGATGATCTTGCGCAATGCAACTACGGATTCACCTTGGCCTGTTTCCAACAATCCTAATGCCAAGTATAATGCTCGCTCCCGAGAAGATTGTAATCTCAAATATCCTCTGTGGCAGCTAATTCGAGCCAGTACCGCAGCACCCACATACTTTCCCCCTGAGCAATTTAAAATATCTCAAAAACGTGCTCCTCATCTATTTGTAGACGGTGCGATTAGTCCCTACTGTAATCCAGCCTTCCAATTATTTTTGATGGCAACTGTGGATCGCTATAATTTGAAGTGGCCAACGGGGGTAGATAAGATGCTGCTGGTTTCGATTGGGACAGGCAATGCCCCAGATGCCAACCAGAATCTGAAGGCTGAAGATATGAATGTCCTATACAACGTTCAAAAGATTCCCGCCGCATTGATGTTCGCAGCACGAATTCAGCAGGACTTTCTTTGCCGAGTGTTCGGTCAGTGTTTAGTAGGCGATTCCATTGATAGGGAAGTGGGGGAAATGATTGACAGCGTTGGCCCACTTGAGCAGAAACTTTTTACCTATCTACGCTATGATGCCGAGTTAACCAAAAAAGGACTTACCAAACTAGGATTGTCTAATATTGATATCGCCGAAGTGCAAAAAATCGATTCAGTGGACAGCGTTAAGGATTTATATGCAATTGGAAAAGCGATCGCCGATAACTACCTAAAACCAGAGCATTTTGAGAGATTTGTCCCAGATTCAACCGTAGGAGACTCACCAGTTGCTCCCTTAATGCCCAACCTCAAAGAAACCGATTGGAAGTCCCCTCATATTGGTGATGTGGTTGAATTTTGGGAAAAACACGATCGCTGGCAAGACCTTGTTGAGCTGGCAGAAAAAGCCAATCCTCCTCAGATTGGAGATATGTTAATTCTGGCAGAAGAAGCTCCAGTGGCATCTTTCCGAGCTGATGCCTTGTTTAAAGCTGCCCTGGTCCTCATAGAAGCAAAAAGATACGACTTTGCCTTAGAACAACTGGAGCGGGGGCTAGCCATTGAACCCCATAATCTCACAGGACTGAGAACAAAAGGGATCTGTTTACAACGCTTAGGGATGCAACAAAGATCAACTTACACCTTGAACAGAGCCCGTCAACACTACCGGACTGTCTTGGCATCTCACAATCATGATGCTGAAACTTGGTCGCTACTGGCTCAGATTGATCGAGATGCCTGGACTGAATCTTGGCGAGTAAATGATGCTTCTGGCAACGAAATGAGAGCTAATGCAGCCTACAAAAAGGGATTGCTCCAATCGGCAATTGATAGCTACTATCAAAGCTATTGTAATAATCCCCAGCACTACTATTCTGGAATTAATGCTTTGACCTTGATGCATGTATATCAGGAACTTACTGGAGAAAATGACTATAAGGCAACAATGGAGATACTAACAGGAGCCGTCCGTTTGGCCTCTGAAGGGGAAACCCACCCCGACAAGATTTATCAGGCGAAGACCACCCTAGGTACTCTGGAAGTGTTGGTCGGAACGCCAGACTCGGTTACAAAAGCCTACCAAGAAGCGATCGCCCACCAGCCAAATAATTGGTTTGACCTGGATGCTTCACGCTCCCAACTTTTACTCCTGCAAGATCTGGGGTTTCGCCCTGATACTGTTCAAGCTGGAATTGAGACGTTCAATCGAGCCCTCAATCGCCTGAGCCAACCAGAAGATAAGTGGGAGCCTAAGCAAGTATTCTTGTTCAGCGGTCATCTGGTGGATGCAGAGGGGCGTAACCCTCCTAGATTCACCAATTCTCAAGCTGCGATCGCTGCTCAGAAGATTGAAGAAGCCTTACTCGAGATGGAGGCGAGTACCGATGACCTAGCACTCACCCAGGGCGCCTGCGGCGGAGATTTACTGTTTACCGAAGCCTGCCAAAAACTTGGAGTAAAGGTTCAATGGATGCAACCGTTTGATGAGCCAGAATTTATTCAGCGTTCTGTTGCTCGCGGTGGAGACAATTGGCGCGAGCGCTATTATAGGGCCAAAGAGAAATTAACAATGCCTATCCGCTCCGCACCCCAAAGCTTAGGACCACCGCCCCCAAGTTTTGGCAATAGCTATCCCTATGAGCGATGCAATCTTTGGTTACTCTATACGGCGCTCTCCTATGGCATTAAAAAAGTGAGGTTTATCTGTCTTTGGGATGGTGAGAATAGTGATCGTCCTGGGGGAACAGCCCATATGTACCAAGAGGTTAAAGATAGGACTGGTCAGGTCAAACACATCAATACGAGGCTTTTATAGAACCTATTTGAGGTCTCTTCATCTAATCATAAGGCTTATGGACACACCTATAATCAACAACCGATAGAAGTCTTTTTTCTTTCAATTAAGCTATTTCCCATTTAACCTTCTGATTAGACTGCCAGAAACCATTGATTATTGGCTTTAATTGATCCAATGTAAATGCGTCTAAGCTTAAACCTCACTTTTTGAAAGATTTTTTTTTGTGTTTCATCTGTGTGGCGGCGAAATCTGAGTTAGAGAATGATAAAATGGGCATTGAGGAGCCTAGCTTAGAGTAGTCGTTAAACCGTTATAAAACGGGGCTAAACGTAGCAATACGGACTAGCCAGCTACGCCAGACTAAGTAGCATTGTCTACTACGCTTTTTAGGTCACGACCTTAATG
>JASJEK010000301.1 GCA_030064915.1 Xenococcaceae cyanobacterium MO_234.B1 | reverse complement strand
AATGAACCAGAACTAGATATTACTCCCCATCCTTCTCAGCCAACAGATTCTACTCAAGAACAACCAGATATTACTACTCCTAGCCCAGAGCCACAGCCAGAACCTCAAAGTCCATCTCAAGAAATCCCTGCTCTGAGCCACTACACCGATGTTAGAGACAGCATTATGGAGAACCTTGAGCAATCTGAATCTTCTATCCGCCTTTCCGCGAGTTTTTGCTGTAGCATTATCGAAGTATATAAGTGAAAACAGAAGTAGTTGCTGCTCCCGGTGCTTGCGCCGGGAGCAGCCCCATTATCAAACTAAACCGTTTAGTATTACCAGGCGCAAGTGGTTGCTTTCGCCAATCAGAGCCAGATAAAATGACTCTAATAAAAAAACTTTAAAAATTTTATTTTAATGAGCCAATTACATAATAATATTCAAATCCAAAACCTGAATCATTTAGGAATAATAGCAGGCATAATAGATGAAATAGGAATAGTAGAAATAATCAATGAAAAGTTAGGAATTAAACCTCAAGAAAAGTTAAGTGGCGGCATAATTGTTAAAAGTATAATCTTAAATGCAATGGGGTTTCTCTCCAGCCCTTTCTCTTTATTTCCTCAATTGTTTAACGATAAAGCTACCGAACACTTGTTGGGAGAGGGAATTTTGCCAGAGGATTTAAATGATGATAAAATCGGTAGGGTTTTAGATCAATTATATGAGTTTGGCTTAATAAAAATCTTTTTGGTAATTAGTTTAAAAGCTTGCCAAATTTATGGAATCGACCGAAGCTATTCCCATTTAGACTCGTCATCCATCTCTGTAGAAGGAGATTATTTAATTTGCTCCAGAGAAAATGAAGAAAATTTAGAACCAATACCTATTAAAATAGTTCGTGGACATTCTAAAGACAAAAGACCAGACTTAAAACAATTTTTAGTTAATTTAATCGCCAGTGGAGATAATGGTGTTCCTTTATTTTTCCAATGTGGAAATGGAAATGACAGCGATAAGGCTAAATTTGCTTCATTATTATCTAATTTCAAAAACCAAGTAGATTTTGACAGTATCTTTGTCGCTTCCTAGCGCTCTTTATAGTGAAGGAAATTTATTGACTATCGAGCATTTAAAATGGATAACTAGAGTCCCTCTCTCAATTAAAGCCGCTCAATTTTATGTCAGAGAAATCCCAGAATCTGAATTTGTTGCTACCGATATAGAAGGCTATAAAGCTGTAGAAAAAGCGCACCGCCCGCGCCGAGGAAACCTCGGCGCAAGGACGGAGCAAGCAGAAAGTAATTATGCGGGAATAAAACAAAGATGGTTGGTCGTAGAAAGTCAAGCCAGAAAAAAATCAGATTTAGAAAAGTTAGACAAAAATTTGCAGAAAGATGAAGAAAAAGCTCAGTCTTTGGTAACAACTTCGAAAAACTTGTCATCCCTATTTTAAACTAAACCGTTTAGTAGGTATAGTGGCGGGTATGGCGATGCGCTTGCGTGTCGCCATACCCGCCACTACTTTTATTTCCACTTATATACTTCGATAACACTACAACAAGAACTCGCGGAAAGGAGGTGGTAGGCAAGGTCAAGATGCGAAAGGTTTCATCATAGGGAATTAACCGATTCGGTCTTAAACCAGTTTTGACTATACCTTGATGATAAGCCTCTTGTGGAGTGAGTCCTAATGCGGGATGCTCTTGGTGGTCATAAAATTCGTACACCCAATTACATAAATGCTCATACAAACTCCCCAGTGTCCAAACAGCGTGACGGCGCGGATTAACGGCGGTCGTCACTGAGCGAGGATTTTTCGTGATTTGTGTATTCCCCGCCAGATTGTGAATGAACATGGTGTTGGCAGTACCGAAAAGACGCTCGCACACAGAACCAAATCGCGGTTTCCCTCCTGGTCTGGTTTTCGACGTACATTCGTACATGGCAAGTAATCTTTCAAAATAAACGCTGCTAAATTCTTTACCTCCATCCACCACCAGACATTGAGGGAAACGTCCATGACGACGAACACAGTCTCGCATCACCATCATGCAACTTCGATAGGATGGGGGGTCGAAGGTGAGATAAAGGGCTAAGATACGTCGAGAATAAGCATCACTTAAGAAAGTTGCCCAGGGACGACCTAATACTGCTTGGGTTTTGGAGGAGACTAATTCGATATCTAACTGTGTATGATCTAGATGGCAGATAGCCCAAGGGCGATTTCCATGTCGGGGTGTGGTGAATTCTAATTCCCAGTAAAAAGGTTCGTTAGAGTATGCAGCGCAGGGCGAACGCACACACTTATTAACATTTAAGAAAGATTAAAAATAAGGTCAGAAGATGGATGTACGATGCTGAAAACTTATTATTTTAAGCGTTTTAATCGAGTATGAACTCATCACCACTAGCATCTATCGAAACCCATTTTCGTTCTTTAACAGACCCAAGGGCAGAACATAGTATCAAACATGATCTCCTGGATATTGTGATGATTACGATTTGTGCAGTAATTTGTGGTGCAAATAATTGGGTAGAGGTGGAAAATTATGGTCATGCCAAAATTGAATGGCTCAAGGAATTTTTAGAATTACCCCACGGTATCCCGTCTCACGATACCTTCATGCGAGTTTTTGCCCGTCTCAAACCAGAGCAGTTACAACAATGTTTTCTCAACTGGATACAAGCTGTCAGTCAGATAACTAAAGGTCAAGTAATTGCTATTGACGGGAAAAGTTTACGTAGTGCCTTAGAACGAGGACAAAATAGAGGCGCAATTCAGGAATGTCAGTGCCTGGGCGACAGAAAATCGATTAGTCTTGGGACAACAAAAAGTCAACGCCAAATCGAATGAGATTACTGCCATTCCTGAATTGCTGAAGCTATTGGCAATTGAAGGTTGCTTAGTGAGTATCGACGCGATGGGATGTCAAACAGAAATTGCTCGAATGATTATTGAACAACGAGGAGATTATGTTTTAGCACTGAAAGCTAATCAAAAAAATCTCTATGCAGATGTAGTGCAATTGTTTCAATTAGCTCGCCAACAAGATTGGCAAGACATTGACCATAAGTTTTACCAAACGATTAACAAGGGTCATGGTCGAATCGAAATTCGCCGATATTGGACAATGGAGCAAACTGAGTATTTGTGGGGAGCAGAACAATGGTTAGGGTTGAAAAGTATTGGTTTAGTTGAATCTGAACGTCGGATTAACAATCACACCACTTTAGAACATCGCTACTATTTACTTAGTATTCAAAGTGATGCTCAACTTTTTGCTCAAGCAGTTCGTAGTCATTGGGGGATTGAAAATCAATTACATTGGGTTCTTGATGTTAGTTTTCAAGAAGATCTAGTCAAAGGATGTGAAGGTTATAGTGCAGAGAATTTGGCTGTAGTTCGTCATCTAGCAGTTAATCTTTTAACTCATGAAAGTACTGCTCAATGCGGAATTCATGCCAAACGTAAAAAAGCAGGATGGGATAATCAATATCTCACTCAGGTTCTTAATTCTTTCTCTGATTCGACGTAAAGAAATGTGTGCGTTTGCCCTGAAAATTAGATGCGATTACCCTGGTTATTTCTGCTTAGAGGTAAGTCTAGCCCGTAGCTTTTTTGTCCTTGTCCTGGTAGGGAAAATTGTGCGGATATTGGTTTACCTGGCCTGGAAGTGACTTTAATTTTGGCTCGTTTACCATGCTTTCTGATTTTGCCTAAGCGATCATTTGCTTCATTTATTAATCTGTCCCAGTGCCAGCCTCCATCATTAGGGATTTGTTCAGATACTACTAGCTTTTTAAATGACGCAATTTTTGAGAAGATTAGAACAAGTTAATAAAAATTACATCTTTAGGAGATATGAAAATCTTTCGTTCTGTTTTGTCCTTGATGTTGGTATTGGTGGCAACAGTCCTAGTTAGTTGCGGTAGCCCTACTGCTTCTGCTCCCCCCACCTACACCCCTGAAAAATTACAAGTCATCAAAACCTATCGCATTCCTGTGGATGTAGCACGGGATAAAATGAACACTCTCGGCGAGTTCATTCAGGAGGAAGATTGGGTAGATACTAAAACTTTCATTCACGGACCCTTGGGACTCCTCAGAAGGGATTTAAGATATTTATCAGATAAACTTCTTCCCAATGATAAAGCCCAAGCAACCGACTTAGCTGAAGATCTCTTTCTTCGCCTAGAAAAAATTGACGCTGCTGCTGAAGAGAAAAACTATAAAGTAGCAAAAGCTCAATTTAAGCAAGCCCTGGCTGATTTTGACGCTTATATTCAGTTGATTCCCGATGCTTAATTTATAAACAGTAACCAGTAAGCTATAAACAGTAACCAGTAAGCAGTAAACAGTAACCAGTTGAAGTATTTTGATCACTGATAACTGTTTACTGATTTATTTTTGCCCCTTGAGTATCAAGAGTTAGAGCAGTAACTATTGCTTTGACTCCTTTTTTTTGCCAAGCTTGTTTCATGGCAGACACGACATTAGCTTGATTTTCTGAGTTAGTTAAAGCCAGTAAAGTTGCACCAGCACCACTTATCACCATTCCCCACGCTCCAGCAGCGATCGCAGCAGCTTTGACTTCCTCGTATCCTTTAATTAGTTGCTTACGATAGGGTTGATGTAATTTATCTTCTAAGGCTGTAGCTAACCACTCTCCATTATTAGTTGCTAAACCCCGCAACAATAAACCCATACGGGAGATATTAAAAATTGCATCACTGCGACTGATAGTAGTAGGTAAGACTTTTCTTGCTTCTTCTGTAGATAATTCAAAATCAGGAATAGCTACTACCGGAATTACCCCAGAATGCCAAGGAATTTCGCAAATTTGCCAGTTTCCTGGTTCTCCAATAGACAAGCGACAGTTTCCCAGGTAAGCAGGTACAACATTATCGGGATGTCCTTCAATTGCGATCGCCAAATCCCGAATTTCTACTTCTGTCAAGGGTTTTCCTGCTAATTCATTTGCACCGATCAACCCTCCCACAATAGCTGTAGCCGAACTTCCCAAACCCCTGGCAAAAGGAACACCCAGCTTAATATCTATCTTTACTCTAGGAGGAGTGCGATTAAGCTTTTCATATACTTTCAAGAAAGACTGATAAACTAAATTACTGCGATCTCGACTAACTTTATCCGCTTCTTCTCCTGTCACTGTAATGGTTAAGTCGGGTTCCCCCTCTAGTACCGCAAAGCGAAACTCATTATACATACTCAACGCTGCACCCAGGCAGTCAAAACCCACGCCGAGGTTAGCAGTAGTAGCAGGAACAATTACAGTAACTTCACTCATAGATAACATACCAAGAGCCATCTGTCCCCTTACATACATAGGTTTAAGATGAACGAAACGCACTCCACACGACTCTAGCGCACCCAAAAGCTTGCGCCAATGGCTGGATTTGATTGGGTTTGGGATATATGCGATAATTGTACCTAGCCTTCATAAAAACGCCTTCATAAAAACTATAGTACAATGGCTCAATTCCTTGTTATGTAAAGATTTTATATCTCAACTGTAATATAGACTTACGCGCCCTTACGGCGGGGCTTGTAACCCACGATCTCAAGGGTCAATTACCAGTCTTAAATCAATATTGTGAACTGTCAGTAATTTGATCTAAACAGAGCAGATTGGCATAATTTTACTTTCCCTTAAACTGACGACGACGACGATACCAAGTAGCACCACCCACCAGCATTCCAGTTAAAGTAAAAGCGAACAGCAACGGTAAGATATTACCCTCAGATAGTGCAGTAAAACCAGAACCCATCATGACAAAAGGCAACACTCCTGGTACTGTCCCTAACATTGTCCCGATAATATAGTCTCGCCAGCGAATGGAAGTTAAACCAGCAGCAAAATTAACTAGTCCGTAAGGGATAATTGGCAGTAAGCGAATGGAAAACATATAAAACAAACCACCAAGACGGATTTCTGCGTCTATAGCTTCCCAACGCCCCGCAAATTTCTGGGCAATAATATCCTTTCCTACAGTACGAGTAAAGGCAAAAGCTACTACGGCTGCAATTACTGCTGCAACAGTAGTCCACAATGTACCCCACAAAATACCAAAAATTGCACCTCCCGTAAGATTTAAGGGTGTAGAAGGCAGAATTAATAATGTCCCAATAGTGTAGAGTACAACATAAATAATTGGGGCTAAAATCCCCATTGTTTCTAACCACATTTGTAATTGTTGGCGGTCGATTCCTCCAATCAAAAACATTCCAATTCCTGTGGCAATAATACAAATAATAGTTAATAATAAAATGCTAGTTTTTAATTTCAAAATATTAATAACTCCAAATCAGTAATCAGTAATCAGTATTATAATCAACTCTTAACTATTAGATTTCGTTTCAAAGCCATAACTTTCTCTGACAAAATACAGGGGTCTTCCTTTCACTTCTTCATAAACTCTTCCCAAATATTCTCCAATTACCCCTAAAGTAATTAACTGTATTCCTCCAAAAAATAATACAGCTACCATCAAAGAAGCATAACCAGGAACATCAATACCCAGAATTAGAGTCCTAATTACTAAAAAAGAAGCATATAAAAGAGAAAGAAAAGAAATAAATAATCCTATATAACTCCAAATTTTGAGAGGAACAAAACTGAAAGAAGTAATACCATCGATCGCAAAATTCCAGAGTTTCCAATAGTTCCAAGTAGTAGTACCAGCAGCACGAGGTTCACGGTCAAACATCACAGAAGTTTGTTTATATCCTACCCAAGCAAACAAACCTTTCATGAAACGAGTTCTCTCTGGTATTTGTTTCAATGCTTCTACGACTTTGCGATCTAATAAACGGAAGTCTCCTGTGTTAGCTGGAATAGAAATCTTGGTCATTTTCCCAATAGTTTTATAGAAAGCATCTGCTGTAAAACGCTTCAGCCAAGTTTCCCCCTGGCGCGATCGCCTGGTAGCATAAACTATATCGTAACCTTGTCGCCATTTGGCAACTAATTCTTCAATTAATTCAGGAGGGTCTTGTAAGTCTGCATCTATAGGGATAACAGCTTCTCCCCTAGCATAGTCAATCCCTGCTGTTAGGGCAATTTCTTTGCCAAAGTTGCGCGAAAGATTAATAACTTTGATATTTGGATTTTGATGATGATATTCAATAAGCTGTTTTAAAGTATTGTCTCTGCTACCGTCATTAATACAAACAACTTCATAACTGGTTTCTAGCTTATCTAGTACCGATAACAATCTGGTAAATAGGTAGTCTATATTCTCTTCTTCATTGTAGAGAGGCACAACTACCGATATTTCAATCTCAGGACTATGGTCAGACATCATAATTACAATAGACAGATTACCATTTAAATTTCCATTTGTATCATTGTATAGATGCTAAAGCTAGTAAAAAAAATTAATTTCCAGCTATTTTTAATAGGCGCGATCGCTACTGGAGTAATCTTCCGTTTGGTTAACTTGGGTAGTCGCGAGTTTTGGTACGATGAAATTCTCTCTGTACTGTTTTCTACTGGTCAGAAAAAATACTATTCTAGTCCTGGTGTTGAACCAATAGCCTTGAGTCAATATTCCCCAGTCTTACAGTTAGCACCAGAGTCTGAGCCAGGGGAGATATTAAGGACAGTAGCTAATTTGTTGCGTGGTTTAGCAGGGGATGTTCACCCACCTTTTTCCTACTTAGGAAATCACTTTTGGATGCGCCTATTTGGTAATAGTGAAGTTAGCTTACGTAGTTTTATTGTTTTATTGAGTCTGATAAGTATTTACTGTCTATATGGTTTAGGCAAAAGTTTATTAGGCGATCGGGGTGGTTTAATACTAGCAGCTTTATTAGCATTGAATCCTTTTTACTTAGCTCATTCTCTTAATCTTAGAATGTATTGTCCTCTGGTTTTGTGGGTAATATTAAGTGCTTGGGCTGCTGTAGAATTGACGAGGAGACAAAGAGACAAGGAAAATAGGGAGACAAGGGAAACAAGGAGACAAGGGAGTTTTGTTGCTTTTCAATCAAAGACTCATTCTCTAATCTGGAGTATAATTTTTATCTTATCTGTCGGATTGGGTTGTCTAACTCAGTATCTTTTTGCCTACTGGGTACTTACCCTAAGTATTTTCGTGATAGTTTTTGACTTCAAACGCTGGTGGCTACATGGTTTACGCCTAGGGATGGGTGTAGCCATATTTCTTCCTTGGTTTTTCTGGGGGACAATGCAACAAATAAATAATCGTCCCGATGTTTTTCGGCAAATTTCTCAAGCTGGTGGTGTTTCCTGGTTAGAACATTTACAAGATGTTACAAAAACTTTAGGCACTCATTTAACATTAGGAGAATGGGTAACTAGCTTGCCTGTCATTGTTCCCACTATTTTAGGGAGTATCACTATTACTTTATTATTATTTTTTAGTATTACTCTTTGGCAAAAAAAACACTATTATCTTCTCGCTACCGCTTGGGTGTTGGGTATAGTACCCTTGATGTTGGCTTTAGCAGTAGATGTGTTAGGCAATAAACTTACTGTGGGTTTTGGCTGGGGGCGATCAATGATATTTATCTTACCTGGCTGTCTCTTACTGATTACCACCTGGTTAATTAAAGCAGCAGGAAAATGGCAACAACCCATAGTAGTTAGCCTCCTACTATTTTACTTATGCCTAAATGTTAGCGATTATACTTTGCGATCGCGTCAAATGTTTCATCAAGTAGCAGATGTGATCGAGCAACAGCCAGAAATGCCTACTCTGGTAGCGATGAATTCTAAAGCTTGGGGTCATGTTTTAAGAGTTGCTTATTACTTACCTAGCGATAATGTTAGTTTACTGGCAGGTACTCCTTCTGGCCTAGGGACATCTTTAGCACCTGTTTTACGCGAGAGTTCGGGTCGCACCTATTCCCGCCTAATTTGGTTGCAGAGTGACGATACTGTTTGGTCTAGACCTAAAACGGAAGCTGATAAATTAGAGTATGCCAAAAATATTGAGGCTGCAATTCCCCCTGACTATCAATTGATTCAGACTCAGAAATTATCAGGAACTATGAGTATCGACAAGTTTACTGCCCGGACTTACCATTTAACAGTAGAAAATAAGCCTTCTTAACTAAAA
>JASJEK010000300.1 GCA_030064915.1 Xenococcaceae cyanobacterium MO_234.B1 | reverse complement strand
TTACTTAACGGTATCCTCTACTTCCCCAAACTCAAGCCTGATGTAGATGTTTCTAAAGGACAGATTAAACTATTCTGTAATCAGGTATTTGTCAGCGATCATTGTGAAGAGATTATCCCTGAGTTTTTAATGCCTTTACGGGGTGTTATAGATAGTCCCGATATCCCTCTTAATGTATCCCGTAGTGCTTTAACTAACGATCGCACTGTCCGTCGTATTGCTGATTTTATTGCCAAAAAGATCGGCGATCGCCTAAAATCCCTTTACAACGAAAACCGCGATGAGTACATCTCTTGTTGGGAAGATGTAGGAACTTTCGTTAAATACGGTTCAATGAAGAATGAAAAGTTCCGCAAACAAGTGGAAGATTTCATTATTTATCGCACTACTTATCAAGCTAATGCTACATCCAGCAGCACTCCCAAGGTAGAAGTACAAACTGAGTCAGGAGATACTTGGGAAGATGTCCAACCTGATACCTCTACAAGTACTCAACCCTACACCACTCTCAAAGAGTATCTAGAAAGAAATAAAGCAACCCAAGAAAATCGCGTCTTCTACTGTAGCAATCCCTCTACTCAGGGTACTTATGTGGAACTCTACAAAAATCAAGGTTTAGAAGTTCTATTTTTAGACTCCTTTATTGATACCAACTACTTTATTCCTTTCTTAGAGCGAGAACACACTGATGTCCAGTTTTCCCGTGTTGACTCCGAATTAGATAAAACTCTAGTAGAAGACGATAAAGCACAGGAAATAGTCGATCCTACAACGAACAAGACTCGCAGTGAACTTATTAAAGAAATTTTTGAGAAGGCACTCAACAAACCGAAAGTCAATATCAAGACTCAGGCAATCAAATCTGATGACCCTCAAAGTACACCTCCAGCTATGGTATTACTACCAGAAGCAATGCGGAGGTTGCAGGAAATGACTGCTTTAATGCAGGAAAAAGCGATGATATTCCCCGAAGATCATGTATTAATGATCAATACTAGCCATCCCCTAATTCAAAATATTCTTGATTTGAATAAAGGCGCAATTGTTGATGCGTCAGGAAATTCTAGTTCTGAGGAATTAGTTAATATGATGTGTCTTCATGTCTACGATCTAGCATTAATGGCGCAAAAAGCCTTTGATGCAGAGGGAATGAAGGCTTTTGTAGAACGTTCTAATCAGGTTTTGACTAAACTGACTCAAAACTAGTCTCAATCATAACTCGTTTCTGAGGGTGCAAAATCGTTTTGCACTCTTTTTTTGTAATACTATTCGTATAAGTATTTCCCCCTGCCGAAGGTTAGGGCTATTTCAAACTGCTAGCTTGTTAAAGATTTTGGATGCTAGGGAGATAGGGAAGTGGTGAAATAGGGAAATAAAACACAATTTACTGAAAAATAAGCCCCGATAAGTTTTTTTATTCCTGAAATATTCAAGTCTTCGATGACGATTTCGCTGTGGTTCTTGGCTAATCTCGTAGTTAACTTATTAATGAAGTCTTGACGAATGCAGAAGATTTTGTAGTGCAGCTTGGCTATTTTTAGCTGTGCTTTTTGACCGTTTTTAGAGCCAATTACTTGGTTTCTATTTCTCCATTGTAATTTGGCTAATTTCTGCTCTAAATTTTTATAGGGTCTTGGGGAACATACTTCTTCTCCTGTTGATAATGTGGCAAATCTTAATAATCCTAAATCTATGGCAATCGGGTTATTATTGGGCGCTATTGTTTGGGGTTCGGTTTCTATTGTGAAACTAATAACTTGTCTAAATTGAACAACTATGAACAAATATAGCTATAGTTTTGGGTGCTTATTGTAGCTCTCCTACCAAAAGAGCGATCGCCCTCATAGCTTGGGAGGGGACATTTAAAGGTAAAGCTTGAGAGTGTGTTCGTAAACTAATGTAAAGTCATTGATTTAGCAAAATCATCGAAATCTTGAGCTACTTCGGCGAAATATACTAGTTCACCATCAGAATTAGTTTCTGCTCCTGTAACTGGATGCACTCCACCGATGACGTTATTTCTATAGTAGGTTTCTAATATGAAAAATCAAACTCCAGAAATAACTCTTCCTGAAGATATCCGCATTGCTGCGTTGAAACCTATTCAAAGAATGCTAGAAATGTCCTAAAAGAGAAAAACTTTGTTATCGCTGTATTATTCTTCGGATCTGTAGTCTAATTCCTGATAAAGTGAAGGAAAGAATGGCTCTTTATCCTCCAGATTCTGCACTATAAATACTAAACAATAGGTATTCAAAGTTATGTCTAATCTCACTGAAAGTAACAATGAGAAGATTTTTGGCGTTGATTTTGTTTTTATAACTATTTGTTTCGCAATTGCTTTTTTTGGTTTGGCCTATGTTTTAACTATCTTGCCAGAAATAGCAACAGAACAAGCAAATAGTGAATTACCTCGAACTTGCATTACTGGCGGTTGGAAATATGGCTTGATTGCTACCCACATTCTGACTTTTGTTCTCATTCCTCTAGCGATGAGAATTTTTTATCAAGCTTTACAAAATCTAGGATTATCGCTAAAAGTAATTTTTGCTTCCCAACTAGGATGTTGCTCCTGCCAATAAGCGCTCGCTAAAGTTTCATGCAACTTTTGTGTAATTTGTGGGAGTCGAAAAAGCCAATTTTCTTTTAGATAACATAGATTGACCAAAAACTTTTAAACTGTACATTTTAACACCTAATTCTAGCAAACTTTGGTCGCAATCCCTCTCTATTTTTTTTCTAGGAAAGTTGTCTGAACTTATTCGCGCGCCGCTTCGCGGATCTCTTCGAGAGAGGTTCACTCGTTCCTCGTGATCGCATGAGACAGGATAAACATCCTACTTCAGTACCCCTGCTTGTCTCAACCCATCAATTCAAAGTTGACATACTAATACCTTGCCCCTACTTAAATCAAAACGATACTATGTACTTAGGTTAGTATTTCTACTGACTCTATCTCAGATTTATGTCAGTGTAAACACGAAAATATCTAATTAGAGTTGTAAGACATAGCTATTTTGCCAGTTTAAGTACTTACATTATCTATGTATAGGGATTATTAATCGTAATTGCTCTTTATTTATTGAGGGTATATAAATAATAAATCAATAATTGTTTAAGTGATTTTACTTTTAATAATCGATTCCTAACCAGAATAAAACTGTCTTTTTTTAATGACTAATAGCCAATCAATAAAAAAACAATATTTATTTAAAAGCAAAAAATAGTGATAATTGCAGTTCAAAAATTATACTTCATTAAGGTTGCAAAAACTTCATCATTTCTTTAAAATGTACCTTATTTTATCAAAAAAAAATATAAAAATCAGTAAAAACACGGAGGTTTAGCAGTTTTTATTCTTGATAAGCTTAAAAGCAACATTATATAAGTTAACAAAAAAAAATACATGGCAGTAAAAACTAAAAAGAGTCAGCTTTTATATTGATTAGACTAAAATTCAAGTATTTCTTGCATATGTTGGCAACTCTTAAAATAATGATTTATCCTAATGTTTGCCCCAATCATAATTAAAACTAGCTCGTCAAAAGTTACTTTCTACTGTCCGATCTTAGATAGGAGTAAAATAGGTAAACTCTATGTTGCAGTTTAGTTGGAGAAGACTACCTTTAGCAGCTAAGATCAGTACAGCTATGACAACAGCAATTATCTTAACTGTTGCTGGTGTTACAACTTTATCTCTTCGTAGTAAACAAGAAAATTTTAAACAAGATTTACAACAAAGGGCAGACCTTTTACTAGATACTATTGCGGTTGTTTCCGCAGATGGAATTTCTCAAAATAATCTATTTTTTTTAGAGAAAACTTTATTAGAGTTAAAACATAATAAGTTAGTATTATCAGCAAATATTTACAATAGTAAGGGGAAGAAAGTTGCTAATTCTTCTAGATTAAATCCAATTTTAAATCAAGTATCAACCAACAATTTTAGCCAAAATTTAATACATACTAAAACAACAATATTTATTTGGAAACATGACAAATTATTAGCAGGAAAAGCCATAACTGCTAATTACGAAACTTTGGGTGCAGTGAGTATCGAATTATGCACTAAGCCTCTAAAAGCAAAGATGGCAGAAGTACGTCATCATGGAATTGTAACAGCTTTAGTAGCTTCCTGTTTCGGAACTATAATCGCAATATTATTAAGTCGCTCTATTACTGAACCTTTAAAAGAAATAACTAAAGCGACTAAACAAATGACTTTAGGGGATATTCAACAAGAAATCAAAATTAACAGCGATGACGAATTAGCTATTTTAGCTCATTCTTTTAATTCGATGAGTAGGCGATTGCAAGAGCTAATTTCTAATTTAGAAACTAGAGCGGAAGACTTACGACAAAGTGAAACTAAAAATAGAGCTTTACTCAATGCTATTCCTGATTTAATGTGGCGATTTAATAATCAAGGAACTTTAATTGATACCAAAATTACCTCCAGTCAAAAATCTTTAACTGCTGAATTATTATACAAAAATGTAGAAGAAATTTTCCCTGCTCATGTAGCATCCCAATTTCGTGATGCTATCAAAATAGCTTTACAAACCAATCAAATTCAGATTTTTGAATATGAATGGTTTTTTGAAAGACGCAGGAGGTATTTTGAAGCACGGATTGTAGTATGTGGAGAATATAATGTCTTAGCTATTATTAGAGATAATACTGATAGTAAATTAGCTCAAGAAGAATTAAAACGAGCCAAAGAAATAGCAGAAGCAGCTAATGTTGCTAAAAGTAAGTTTTTGGCTAATATGAGTCATGAATTAAGAACTCCTCTTAACGGGATCTTAGGTTTAAGCGATTTGCTATTAGCTGAAGCAGAAGATTCTGGCTATATCGAATTTCTCCCCGACTTAAATCAAATTCAAAAATCAGGAGTCCATTTACTAACTTTAATTGAGGATATTTTAGATATATCTAAACTAGAATCCGAACGGGTAAGTATTTATCCTGAAAGGTTTGATATTAGCACTTTAGTGGCAGAAGTTCGCAGTTTAATTATCCCCATGATTCTGAAGAATGATAACAGTTTAAATATCGAAATTTGGGATGATTTAGGAACAATAGTTAGCGATCGCAAAAGAGTTAAACAAATTTTATTTAATATTCTCAGTAATGCAGCCAAATTTACCAATAAAGGAAAAATAAGTGTTTCTATAACTCGTCAATCAAGAAATTTTTTACCAGCGTTAATTGATAGTAATCAATTATCTTTACTACAAAACAAATCCCATCAACATAGTAATCAAAATAGTAATCAAAAAGTTAACCATCAACCTTCTGATTGGATTATTTTTTGTGTATCTGATACAGGAATTGGAATGAGTGTTAAACAAGTTAAAACTATATTTCAGCCTTTTATACAAGCGGATATCGGAACAACTAAAAAATATGGTGGTACAGGATTAGGATTAACTATTTGTAAGAGTTTTTGTGAAATGATGGGAGGAAATATTACAGTAGAAAGTAAACTGGGAGAAGGTTCTACTTTTATTTTTTGGCTACCAGCTACTATTATTAAACCCCTCAATATTGCTGCTAGCTAATATCAGTTTCAGTTATCATATTAAGTCCGTTAAATCAATTCCTAAAAAACTAGGGCTCCAATAAATTATGACAAAGTAGGACAGGCGCGGAAGGGGGCTTTTATTTAAAGTTACTGGTTAGGGTGCATCGAACTTTGGTCTATTGAAGCCCCCTTCGCGCCCTTACCTGAGGGAAGCCTGTCCTACTTTATCTATGTTTTCTCTCGGGGTAATACCAAGTGTGTTTAAACTCGTGCCAAGAGGTCAGACTCCACGTCGACGCAAGAGGTCAGAACTCGGTGAGGTTTCCTCATAAGCGAGCAAGCTGACCTAGCAAGGACGGGAATGGGGGAATCACCTTCAATTTTTGGCGTTGAGACTATAGACTCTAAGACGTGAATTTAATTTACTGAACTTACTGAGTGAGCATTTTCATCTTGATTTTCTGGGAATTGCAGCTATTTCTTAGCTTCCGGCCTTTTTATGAATTATCATATCAGATCTATTACTTGTGATCTACCTTTAGCTACAGATTCTGCTAGAGAACGAAGCATTTTCTTAGTAGTTTCCCAATCAACGCAAGCATCGGTAATACTTTGACCATAGGTTAGAGAATAGCGAACGCTACGCGCCTCGGCTTCGCCGAGACCGCTGGATAAGGATTGATTTCCTGCTACTAGATGGCTTTCGATCATGACCCCCATAATACTTTCTGTTCCTGCTTCAATTTGTTGAGCAATATTTTCTAAAACTATTGGTTGCTGATTATAGTCTTTCTTACTGTTGCCGTGGCTGCAATCAATGATAATACGATGATTTAAGACCTTATTTTTAAGAGCCTTCGCTGCGAATTCAACTTCTTGTTTTTTGTAGTTTGGACCATCTCCACCGCCCCGCAATACTAAATTACCGTCAGGATTACCAGTAGTCGTAACGATACTAGCTAATCCATCGAGATTGATTCCAAGGAAATGGTGGGGAATTCTCGCAGCCAACATAGCATTAATTGCTGCTTTCAGACTACCATCGGTACTATTTTTATAACCAACGGGCATAGATAACCCAGAAGCCATTTGGCGATGAATTTGGCTTTCCGTAGTTCTAGCACCGATCGCAGTCCAGCAAATCAAATCTGCAATATACTGGGGAGTAACAGGATCGAGCAATTCTGTAGCAGAAGGGAGATTAATCTCAGCTAAGTCTAAGAGTAGTCTTCGTGCCAATCTCAAACCTGTATTGATATCGTAACTATTATCCAAGTGAGGGTCATTAATTAATCCTTTCCAACCAACGGTAGTGCGAGGCTTTTCAAAATAGACTCGCATTACGATTTCTAGCTCCTGGTGTAATTCCTCTCGTAAACGAGTTAATCTCTCACCATACTCCATTGCAGCTTTCACATCGTGAATCGAACAAGGGCCGACAATTACCAGTAATCTTTGATCTTTACCAGAGAGAATATCACGAATGCGATCGCGAGCTTGGGTAACTAGAGTCGCTGCTCTTTCGGTAATAGGAAATTCACTTTTAATAAATGCAGGACTGAGTAAGGGTCTAGTTTCTGTTACGTGTAGATCGCTGGTATTCTTCATAGTAATTTTGTAATTTTAATGATTGCCTGTTTCAATTTTATCTGTTTGCGATTCCCGATTACGGATTCAAGACCTTTTCCAAGCTTGCCAAGCTGCTTTAAACCCTACAAATACGCTACGAGTGGTGATTTGTGCCTGGTGAATTTGTTGTTTGGTATCAGTTAGGGTGCGATCTACTTGTTTAACAATTCCTGTCGCACTTGCTACTCCCTGGTCTATTTCCTCTGTTAAGTCTCCAATTTCGATTCCCGTAAGGCGTATCGCTTCTAGGGTAGGAGGAAATTCTCGATTTAGAGTATCAAATAATTTTTCGGCACTGCGAGCAGCACGGGCAACTTCCTGTAGAGTAGGGATTACTACCACTAAAACCGCCGTTAAGCTAACGGCTACTAATAACAAGGATAATCCTAGCCAAACTAAAGGATCAATCGTCAACATAAAGATACATTACTAATTGCGATCTTCAAGGGATGAGTTGGTTGCAATGGTCTGGATATAAGTATTACGAGCTTTGTCTTGTTCTGACTGACTGGCTTCAATACCTGCTGCGATCGCAACTTTGAGTTTACTGAGGGTTTCTTCCCAATTGTGTAATGCTTCATCAGAAAGACGATGAGCTTGAATTTGGAGCGTAGAAGATAAGTCTTCCGCTAATTCTGGTAGTGCATCAGCAGATTTCTTGAGGACTTTTCTGGTTTCTTTTCCTGTACGAGGCGCGATCAACATTCCGACTATCGTACCCAAAGCAGCACCTATTGTTAAACCGCTAATGAATGCACCTGCTCGATTTCGCCCTGACATCCTTTTTGCCTCATCTGAGTAAGTTGATTGCTACTCTTAGCTTACCAGTATTACCATTATTACGACATCTTTCCCTTTCCCCTTTTCCCTTTCCCCTGACTTCTGCAAGAAGTCTAGTGATTACTACAGTACAGTAACCAGCCACCTATGACCCATCCCAGAAAATTAGGCAACCAACCAGCTACCAAAGGAGAAACTAATCCTACAATACCTAAAGACCCAACAATAAACCCTAGTAAATAGTAGGTAAATACAATCCCTACACAAATACTAAATCCTCTCCCTCGATTTATCTGATTAAACTTCACTCCTACACCAGAGCCAATCATAGCAAAGACGAAACAAATAAAAGGAAAGGCTAGTTTTTGTTGAATACTGACTTTAAATAATCTAATTTTTGGCTCATCATTACTCTTAATAATTAATTTTAAATATTTTAGTGCTTGGCGGAGACTCATTTTTTGAGGGTCTGTTGCTTGACTGGCAATTTCAAAAAAGATAGGTGGCAAAAACAGAGTTTTTTGGCTAAAAAAATCAACTTTAACCAAGTCGAAGCAAGCAAGGGCTCGTGGGGCTAGGTTGCCCTGTTCCCTTACAAATCCTTTTCCTTGATTGCACTGGGGAGTATCTTCGACTGGTTCAATATTTTCAATTCTGCCATTCCTCAATTGCCATGCTTTTTGGTTTTGATTCCAAGTAGCTTGTTGAGCAACAATAATTTTTTGCAGATGAGACATCCCCCAATTCAGAATTATAATTTTTTTAAACCTATTTCCATCAAATTGTTGAGCATAATATAATCTTACGAGCTTAGAATTACCATTGGCAATAACTTGATATTCAGGATAAAATATGTCTTTTTTTTGCCGATACAAGTTGGTTTTCGGCACAAAATTACTTTCTAACTGAGCTACTTGATAATTAGCAGGAGGCACGATAAATTCATTCAGCAAAAATGTCGTAACAGTAATTGATAAACTAAAAAATATAGCAGGAGCGACTATAGAATAAATACTAATTCCCGAACTGTAGAAAGCAATTAACTCTAAATTATTATTGAGACGACCATATACTAATAAACTTGTTAACAATAAAGCAATGGGTAAAGCATAAGTAGTGTATTCAGGAATTTTTAAGCAAAAAATTTGTACAGCAACTAGTAA
>JASJEK010000299.1 GCA_030064915.1 Xenococcaceae cyanobacterium MO_234.B1 | reverse complement strand
AGTTTATTCAAAAAATGGAATCTCTCCAAGAAGACGCATCTCTCTAAGCTTTATAGAGTAGGGGTTTGGGCTAGATAACTTTTTTTCTTGATGCTTTTATAAAGAGTTTGTAAAGCTTAAGTATAATTACTGACTTTTTAGTCCGGGTAAGGTATTCTTTTGAGCAAAAGAAATACAATCTCTCCTGCAAAATTGCAAAATGTAGATGACAAAATCAAAGACCGACATTTATCAAAAATTAGCTTTTGTTGCTGCTGGCACAGTTCTAGCCTTGGCGACTGTAGAAGCCAAATCTGCTAAGGCAACTTCCTTAATTGCCAACTTTGATGCCTCTGCTACCGAGTTTTTCGACTACATATCGATGGAAGTCCCGTTCCAGTTCGAGGATATTTCTGCGACAGGTACTCGGGTATTGGCGGGTGCAGACGATGTCACTGCATCAGTTGCCTTAGGTTTTACTTTTAACTTTTTTGGCACCGACTATAGGGATATATCCTGGAGTCCTAATGGGTTGATGAGTTTTGGTGGCACCAATAGTCAGTTCAGGAACATCGATCTGACCACAACAGCCCCATTGGGGGATCTCCCTAGCATTGCTCCCCTATGGGATGATTGGCAGTTCTTCTCCGAGGGAACTGATGCCACCTACTTCCAAACTTTAGGCACGCCAGGTGACCAACGATTTATCTTACAGTGGAACATGGCTAAGGGATTCTCTGACTCACTCAGCCCGGTTACCTTTCAGTCGACTCTTTTTGAAAGGAGCAACGAGATTTTATTTTCCTATTTGGATGTTGACTCTGGCGATTTCCGAGCCTTTGGTGGTAGCGGAACCGTCGGCATTCGCAATAGTGCTGGTGAGGTAACAGGTGAAGTCGAGCAGTTTTCCTTCAATACACCAGCTCTTAGAAACGAGCAATCCATCCTATTTAAGCAGACTAAGCCTATACCTGAACCGTCTTCTGTACTAGGCCTACTCGTTCTTGGTTTCCTAGGGACGAGATTTACTCTTAAGAGGAAAAGTAGGAGCAGTAAACGTCCTGATATTCCTAAACAAATATAGTCCTAAACAAATAAGGATGAATTCAGAATTTAGTGAAAGAGTGTAACTATCAAATAAGAGGAGTATTTCACCCATGGCATCGATTACAGTTACCAGCCTGAGCGACGATCCTGCCCAAGAGGGCACCTTGAGATCTGCGATCGCAGCAGCTAACGCTACTCCTGGAGCCGATACAATTGTATTTGCTTCGGACTTGAAGGGGACGATTAACCTCATTTCAAATGAGTTACTCGTAACAGATGACCTCACTATCGATGGGCCAGGGCAAGAAGTCGTGACTGTCAGGGCCGACGGTCCCTTCCGCATTTTCAAGATAGATAATAACGACCCTAGCCTAATTAACGTGACCATTGATGGGCTAACAATCGCGGATGGAAAAGCTATTGGTGACGGTGGAGGCATCTTCACGGCAGAGAATCTAACTGTAACTAACAGCACCATATATAACAACACAACAGAATTTGGCTCCGGAGGTGGCATCTATGCTACTGGAGGTACACTAGAATCAAGCAAAGGTACACTAGAATTAAGCAACGTCGACATCTCTGACAACAGAGCGCAATTTGGAAATGGCGGCGGCATTGCTCTCGAACAGGAAGCCTTGGCAGCATTAGATGAAGTTGACATCTCTGGCAACAGGGTGCAATTTGGAAATGGCGGTGGTCTCTCTCTCTTTCAAGCTGATATAGTAGGAGGATTAACTAACAGCAGCATCTCTAACAACAAAGCTAGCGGCAATGGTGGTGGTATCTCCGTCAACCAGGCTACAGTGAATCAATTAGACACCGTCGATATCTCTAACAACGCAGCAGGTTTCTTAGGCGGCGGCATCTCTTTCGTTCAAGGCAATCTGACAGATGGAAACAACATTAACATCCTTGAAAACGAAGCTAGCCGCAATGGTGGTGGTATCGCCGCCGACCAGGGTACAGTGATGGCATTAACCAACAGCAACATCAAGGCCAACTTCTCAGGTGCTGAAGGAGGTGGTATTTCCATTCAACAAGCTACTTTGGCAGACTTGAATAGCAATACCATTGCTGACAACAGAGCAAAGAGTTCCGGGGGCGGTATTTATGTCAAACAAGCTGACCTGATCGAAGCAGCTAATAACACCATCTCTGGCAACATAGCAGAGAGTTTCGGGGGCGGTATCCATGCTTTTCAAGCTACTGTGAATGGATTCACCAATAACACTATCTCTGACAACACAGGTGTAATCGGTGGCGGTCTTGCCATCCGTGATCAAGATACAAAGGTAGAACTGCTAGGCAACACCATCTCTGACAACACAACACAACTTTCCAATGGTGGTGGTATCTTCATCGACGGAAGTACAGTAGAATTAACCCGTAACATCGTCGCTGCAAATACCATCCTTGGAGGAGATCCTAACCAATCTTTTGATATTGATGGATTATCTGGCTCCTCCTTTGGCAACATCAACAGCCTGGGCTTTAACCTGATTGGCAATGGTGATAATGTACCATCAGATAGTTTTATAGATAGCGATCTTGTTGGCAATTCAAACAATCCAATCGACCCTCTCCTTGGTGACCTAGCTGATAACGGTGGTCCCACCCTTACCCTCGCCCTGCTTGACGGCAGTCCAGCCATTGATGCTGGGGATCCTAAGTTTAAATCGCCCCCAGACTTCGATCAGCGTGGGCCTGGCTCTTCCTCTCCCCCGAATTCTGGTTTCCCCAGAGTTTCAGGTGATGCAATCGACATCGGTGCTTTTGAGGTTACCCCATCATTTAACTCCATCGTCGGTACTTCTGCTGCTGATGAGCTTATCGGAACCCCAAACAACGATGATATTAACGGCTTAGCTGGCAATGACAAGATTGATGGCAGTACTGCTAGCGATTTTTTGACTGGCGGTGGAGACCAAGATAAGTTTATTGTCGCTGCCGATGAAGGTACGGACGTCATTAGTGATTTTGGGGGTGTGGGCACTGGGACAACACCGCCTCCAGAAGTCATTGCTGAAGTGGATACTATCCAATTTGTCGGCAATGGACTGACTGCTGAGAATATGCTCCTCACCAAAAAAGGGAACAATCTGGAAATCACCTTCGAGCCGTCAGGAAATACTAAAGTCGTTCTACTGGATTTTGAACTCGAAAACCTGGAAAACCTCTCGACCTTGGGTAATATCATCTTTGACGGGCAACAGAACATCACAGATAGCTTTGACGTTGTCGACGCGGATGAAGATCTGACCAATATTCTCAATCCCAATAAGGTAACCTTCTTGAATGATCTGGAGAACAAGACCTCAGGCTTGGACAACTCCGATGATGTTATCAATGGTCAGGGGGGCAAAGATGAATTGGATGGTCTCTCAGGAGATGATCTACTCCGAGGCAATGAAGACGAGGATAAAATCAAAGGGGGAGCTGGAAATGACATCCTCATTGGTGGAGCTGGAAAGGACGAACTCACAGGGGGTGAAGGAGCCGATCAATTTGCTTTCATCACCCTCAGACCTTTCAATATTTCAGATCTGGGTGATGATGATGGTGATGGCGGCGATAAGATCATTGACTTTAGCGTTGGTCAATCATTGACTGGGATAGGCAAAGACAAGATTGTTCTTAGCAAAACAACCTTCACTGCTCTTGAGAGTGTAGTAGGTGGAACTTTAAATCCTAATGAATTTGAAGTTGTGATGGAGGAAGAGCCTGGCAAAACTGATAATGCTGAAAACAGCAGTGCTTTTATTACCTATGACATAACTACTGGCAGTCTGTTCTACAACCCTAATGGTGCTGATCCTGGCTTTAGCAATACCCTCTTTGGTGGAGGGAATTTTGCTAGCTTGCAAGGCAGTCCGTCATTGAGTGCTACGGACTTCTTGATTGTTGACTAGTGGTTTGTCATATCAAATCCGATTGATTGACTAGAATTAGGGCTTGCTGAAAATTGGACTTTGGACAAATCACCTACTGACGTAAGCTCTAATTGAAGGATTGAAGGATTTGGCGTTGTTTGAGGCTAAGTCAGGCTCTGCTTAACGAATAACTTTGAAGTTTGACGCAAAAACTAAGTACCTGTGCAAAATTAATTTAACATGATTGTGATGGGAGAGAACAGGTAGATACTTATCGATATTTATCCCTCAATTCAAGATTGACAGAGTACTAGATGGGAAATATACAAATAATTTTGCCTGAGTACTTATACTCACTATTAAACCAATACATTTAAACCAATTAATTATTAAAATAAACCACTGATTTTCAGGTTTTTTAGCTGCAAAAACCTGATATAATTCAACTCATTTACACAACGCGGTAGGTGTGGGACTCCTTGCGGAGGAAGTTGAAGCTATTTTTCGAGGAAGTTGCGATCGCTGAAACCTAGATATAGCAACTTGTTTATAATTAACCTTCTAAGTCCTGTCATTTAGTTTGTTGATAGCGATTTCACCTCAATACCATCTCTCGAACGCCACCTATTGCATATATTGTACGTTCAACAACGTAGTGTTTCTTAAAAGTGGACTTGTCTCAATGAACATTCAACCCTCGATCGCAGTAGCAGTAGCAACTACCATAGTTAGTTACTTGACTACTCCCATATTTAGCCAGCCAAGTTGGGCGCAAACTACTTTCCAATCCACTGATGAAGTTTATCCCCAATCTACTGTAACGCCAACTGCAAAAATAGACCGTGTTAGCTTCTATTGTGGTGAAATTCCAGATACAGAGACTGGAGAAAAAATTCCCGCTACTTTAGCATATGTTCCCCAAAGACAGGCAAATATCCCCATTATTGCTTGGAAAAGCCAGCATTTTGTAGCTTGGAATCCTCAACGCAGATGCGAAGTAGTATCGCCGAAGTTTCAAACTTTTTACGAAGATGGTCGTTTGGAATATTTAAGTAATAGCGAAAGTGCGGGTTATTCCATAATTTGCGCTGTGCTAGATAAACAAGAACAATGCAGTGGGGAGAATCAGTTATTTCAAGTTAGACCTGGTAGTAAGCCTGAAGATGTTGTATTGGGACTGAAGGAAATTTTGGAGGGTAAAGCTCAAGATGAAATTATATATCAAAGTTCAGATGGTAAGCGGGTTTATATTTCCATATCCAAGTTTTTAGAGAAGGCAACCGCGATTGAAGATGAAACCTCGACATCCAATTGAAATCCCAGAGCGATTTTAAATTTGACACAAAATTTATACCGTAGGGGCTTTTCGCGAAAAGCCCCTACAACGGGAAACGCCCCTACGGGAACTAAAAACTATGATGAAACGCTATTTACCCCTAATCGCTGCCTTAATCCTATCCCCCGCACCGTTTATTGTTCCTGCGGTGGCATCGGAAACAAAATTAATCGCCTCAGAAATTGCACCAGAATTAAAAGCATATGCGTGATCGATCTCAGTCAAGATTGATAGTAATAATAATGGTGGTTCGGGAGTAATTATTGGCAAACAGGATAATAAATATCTAGTCCTCACTAACAACCACGTTGTTCGAGGTGGAGAGAGTTTTACAATTCAGACTGCTGACGGAATAACCCATCAAGCAGATATTGTCAGTAACCCCATTACCTCCGATGACGATATCGCTTTACTCACCTTTAACAGCGATAACAGTTATCAGGTTGCTCAACTTAACAGTGCTGCTACAGGAAAAGAAGAACAAGCGATTTTAGCTGTCGGTTACTCCGCAGAAACAGGGGAATTAGCGATCAAAGAAGGAAAGATCGACCGCATCCCCAACCAACCCTTAAAAGAAGGTTATCAAATTGGTTACACCAGCGATATTGTTGCAGGGATGAGTGGTGGTGCAATCTTAAATATCTTTGGGGATTTGATTGGCATTAATGGTAAAAGTGCCTTTCCCATTTTAAATACGGGATATGTCTATCAAGACGGTACGACTATCACAGCAGAAGAAATCGAACAACTGAGACAGCTTAGTTGGGGACTATCTCTCAACCGCTTGTTAACCCAACTCAATCCAGAAATCATTACGGCTTATAACTTACCGCTTCCAGGTGGTATTATTACCCAACCCCCTAAACCACCAGAGGGATGGCTAGGAGAATTAGAAGCCAAAGCCAAACAAATCACTGTCAGGATTGATAGTAGCAGTGGGGCAAATGGTTCGGGAATAATTGTAGCGAAAGAAGGGAATACTTATGCTGTCTTAACTGCGGATCATGTTATTTGCGAAAAAGATGATGAGACTAGAGAATGTATTGGTTACACTTACGAAATACTCGCCCCCGATGGTAAGAAATATCCATTAGATAGCAGCACTTTCAAGAGACAAGAAGGTGTGGATTTAGCAGTAGTGAGGTTTAATAGCACTGAGAATTATCAGGTAGCAGAACTAGCTAATTATCCTGTAATCAAAAACGATGCTGTATTTGTTGCCGGATATCCTAAGCTAAGTAACAATACACCAGCTAAATGGGGATTTAGTTTGGGTTCTGCTTTTGAGCGAGAACAGGGATTGTTAACTGTTACCGATAATTCCTTGTCTACAGATAGTTCTGGTATAACTAGCAGTCAAGGTAGTTTATCTGGCGGATACGAGATGGTTTATACCAGCATCACCTATGGAGGAATGAGTGGTGGTGCAGTATTAGATCGAGATGGGAGAGTTATTGGTATTCATGGATTAGCCGAAGGAGAAACCGCGTTAGATAGTCAAAGCGGTTCAGTAACACAAGTACAGTTAGGCTATAGTTTAGGTATTCCTGTCAATACTTTTATTGGATTAGCAGACAGATTTGAGATTAACGCTGCATTACCGATACAGGATAGTAGACCAAGGAAATTAAATCCAGCCGAACAAGAAGCTTTTGAAACTGCAATTTTAGGAACAGAAATACCCCAAGGAAATGCTAAAGCTGAACGATGGTTAGAAAGGGGCAATCAACTATGGCGGTTACAGCGTTATGATGAAGCAGTACAAGCTTTCGATAAAGCTATTGCTCTCGATCCTGAATTTATTCACTTGGCTTACTATGGCAAAGGTTTGGCTTTGGGGTATGAAGGAAAATACGAACCAGCATTGGCAAGTTTGTCACTAGCTACAGAGACTGTAGCTAATTTTGCTCCTGCTTTTCAATACAAAAGTGTGATTTTAAGGGAATTAAATCGATTGAATGAAGCATTAGTAGCAATCGATAAAGGAATCACGCTACAAAAAGATGATGCTAATTTATATAACGGAAAAGGTTATATTTTAAAGAACTTAAAACGATATTCAGAAGCTGAAGCAGCATATAATCAGGCAATTGAAAAAAGTCCTCGTTCTTCTTTTTACATCAATCGGGGTAATCTTTACAGTGACCAAGGAAAAGCAGATTTAGCCCTAAAGGACTGCAATCAGGCACTCGAACTCAATCCTAACTATGCCATGGCTTACAACAATCGGGGTCTTCTTTACGATAACCAAGGAAAAACTGAATTAGCTCTGGCGGATTACAAACAAGCAATTTCTTTCAATTCTAACAATGCTAACGCTTACGCTAATTTAGGTTTGCTGTATCAGCAAATGGGAGATATTGAAGCAGCACGATCTAATTTGCAAAAAGCCGAACAATTATTTATTGCTCAAGGTAATACTGCTGCTGCTCAACAAGTAGCTAATCTTTTGAAACAATTACCGTAAGGGTTTTGGGACGGGGAGACGAGGAGACGAGGAGACTGGGAGAACTTTGATCTGTCTTAGGTATTTTCTCAATTAATCTAAAATAATCTAAAATTTAGATTATTTTAGATTATTTTAGAGAAAAATCGAATACAGGATTGAAGCAAATGTTCATCCAGATTGAATTCGATCTAAAAGAAATTCTCGATAAATTTGCTAAAAAACTAGATAAATTGGATGCCAAGATTGAAAAATTAGATGAAAAATTTACTCGTAAATTAGACGATATTGGCAAAGATGTTAACGAATTAAAAGTTGATGTTGCTACAGTTAAAACTAAAGTTGATGGATTAGAAATAAGGCTTAATTCTGTTGAGTTTTTAAGAGGTTGTCTGAGAAGTCTAATTTTATCCATTCAAGCCCCCTAAATCCCCCTTTGATCCCCCTTCCGTCCCCCTTCGTAAGGGGGAGACCAGAGGATGCTTCGCTGTTTGTTCAACGGGGACTTTTAATTCTTTTCCCCCCACCCCCCTTTCTAAGGGGGGATCAAGGGGGGATAGGGGCTAGGGGGGCAAAAATCAATATAAATTTAATCGAATTAAACACAGTTTCGCGATCGAGTGTTTTTTACTACATTTCTACCAATCGGTCAATCCGAGTAATTATACTTAGTCAATAAGCAAAAATTAAGTTTAGTTAACTTAATGCCTTAGTGGCCAAAATAAAATATCGTCTAATCCTTAATCACAACTGACTCAAAGCAATATTAATAAAAGTAAAAATACCAAAATTAAATATAATTACCCAATTATAAACATTATTAATGATACAGCATTCTCAATAAAAATAGTGGAGCTTCAAAAAACGTAAACTCGTTAGCCATTCTCAATAATTTTTGAGAATAAAATTTCGTATTTTAAATCAATAGCATCTTTTTTTATAAATTGAAATTATCTGTAGCCCAACCCGATCGATCTGCTTCAGCTAATCATTGCGATCGCAGTACAATATTATACCAATTCTCAAAAAGAATACGACACTTTATCTCGTAAGAGCAGTGCTGCCTTCAGCAGTGCTACCCAAGCGCGAACTGCGGATACCTCCTGCGGCTCTAAGTAGTTTTTGCTTGATCGCGATCTCGGCTACGCCGAGGCACATAGCGATCGCACAAAAGACAATAACAAAGCTGCATACATAGCAATTGATTAGTGTTGTTGACACTCCCTAAAAAGGAGGGCAAAAAGTTAAGGGAATTTATGTGCAGAAAATTGTTGAACTTTTGAATTTAAAGGAAGATAAAAATGACAGCATTTAATCAGACAGATAATGCTCTTAATAACAAACCTCTAGAATATTATTTAAACCTTAAATATCCTATTACTCTCTATCCCGATGTAGAAGGAGGGTATGTTGCAGAA
>JASJEK010000298.1 GCA_030064915.1 Xenococcaceae cyanobacterium MO_234.B1 | reverse complement strand
GCGGACGGGCGCGGTCTTGGGGGTTTCCCCCATGAGCGACCCGTTCAAGAAATCCACTCGCTTATATCACCGCCCTGAGAAGGACGGTGCTTTACGCTCGCTATGGTAAAATAATTTTCGTAAGGGCGAACCCAGTTCGCCCTTACATTTTATCTGTTATTTCCGCCTATTTGAGCAAGGCTATATTTATTTTTGATTATAATTTGAAATTTCAAAAATTTTATTAACTGCTGAAGACGATTCTAGGCTTTCTAAACAAATTTCTGCGAGTTTATTTTCCTTGATTCCATCAGTTACATAGTTCTTTTCTTGTACGTATAATACTTTATCTGCTATAGATTCTGATAAGTTGTAAGAGCGGATTATCGTGTAGTTTAGCCCACTGTTACGAACCATATTTTCTTGTCGTAATTTATCATTCAAAATTTCTGAAGAAACATCTTGAACGTCAGAAGAACTTACTAATATAAACTGGGGCTTAGAAGTAGTATTACCATAGGCTTTAATGTATTCTACTTCCAACCTAAAAATACCTGGTTCAAAATAGGGATTTAACTTACCATCATATTCAAATTTGCTTAACATCAGTTGCATAGAATAAACTTGATTAGAGTTGAAACTATCAGCGTCAGCTACAGTTTTGGCACGAAAAACAGGAATTAAATCAGCAAACCGAATACGAATAATTTGATAATCATCTTTAACTGTATCAAAAGAATAACAATAACCAATACCATCCCAAGTTCCTTCACAGCGCGTAATAAATTTATAACGCTTGCCATCTCCCTTAACTTTTAATTCAATCCCTTCATAATCTCCTAAATTCATTACAGGATAAAAATTACGAGTTCTAACAGAGGCAAATCCTCCATTATTCTTGGTTGAAACATTACCCAAAAATACGGCTCTGTTATTTATTAATTGAATCTGACTCTCACTTACTCCTCCCATTACCACATCATCAACAGCTCCCCAAAGCTCTTTAATTGATAAGTCGTAATTAGTAAAATCAAATATAGATTTTTCTCTACTAGAATTAAAATATTCAGCAGCAAACTTAAGTAATTCAGCCAAATCATGATTATAATTTACAGTATTTTGCCCTGAAAATTCTGAATTTTTTGCAAAATAAATAATACTTTCAATATCTTTAATAATTTCAGATTTTAATTTTTCTTGAGAGTAAGAATTTAAGGTATAGCTCGCCAAAATCCCTGGAGATATGCCTGATTCCCGAATATAATCTTCCAAGTTTAAAAGTTTTATCCCATAATTTTTTGCGACCAGATGTTGTATAACTTTTTGACTAAGATTGGTATAAGAATTAACTAATAAAATATTTTTCATAATTGAGTGATTGATTGTATGATGCTGACTTTTCGGTTTGATTATGTTTTGCCAAAAACTGACTCCAGGAATAACCTCAAAGTAATTTAAGGTTCGCCAAAATCGAGCTAAACTCCAACGATAATTAGATTGTGTCATGTTTCTTTTGTAAATAATTACTGATTTTCAGGAGTTGTTACGCAATAGGGAGAGAGAAACGAAAGGTACTTCCTTGTCCCAACTTACTTGTTACTTCGATACTGCCACCCTGTAATTCTACCAAACGTTTAGCGATCGCCAAACCAATTCCTGTTCCTCCAGAATGGCTACATCTAGAAGGATCGGCACGCCAAAATCGCTCAAAAATGTAAGATAAATCCTCGTCTGCAATACCTATTCCTGTATCTTTGATCGCAATCCATACCTGACGATTTTCCTTAGTCGCAGTGACGGAAATAGAACCTTTTTCTGTGTAGCGAATGGCATTACCTAAAAGATTGACTAGTATTTGTTCTGTACGGTCAATATCCGCATAAACACAGGGTAAGTCTTGAGGATAGGATAAGGTTAATTCCGGTCCTTCCTCCAATAATTGATCTTGAAATCTGGTTACTAAAGATTCTAGTAAAGGGATTAAGTTAATTTTCCGCAAGTTGATTGATAGATAGCCAGCTTCCGCTTTGGAAAGTTCTTGCAAATCGTGAATTAATCTTTCTAATCTCCTGGTTTCTCTGATGAGTCGTAAGTATAGTTCCTCGGAAGGTTCAATACTGCGATCTGCTAACTCTTCTAAATATCCTCTTACTACTGTTAGAGGTGTACGCAATTCATGGGTTAAATCGCTAATTAATTCTCGTCTGCGCTGTTCCACATTTTCAAGACTACTCGCCATAGAATTAAAACTTACTCCCAATTGGTTTAACTCGGGAATTTCGCTTTCAGGCATTCTTTCTGTTAAATTTCCGCCAGCAAACTCTTGGGTAATTGCTTCCATTTGTTTAAGAGGGCGCATAATTCTTTGAGATGCTAAGTAGCTAATACCTCCTGCTGCGCTAACCCCGATCACCAGAGAAAATAAAGCACCGTGATTCCAAGCGTTATTAAAACCTTCTACTAAATATGTATGTGCCGATCGCACTGTAAAGATACCTCTTTTCTCCAACTGTTCCAAACGCACTATAAACATTCGGGGCGAGGAAAATTTAGCTGCGATCGCAAAACAGCCTAAACCTACAATCATTACCAGTAAGTGGGAAAAAAATAACCTCGTTCCTAAACTGAGTTTGGGCATTTATTGTAGTCAATAGTAAGGAGTAATTAGTCAGTACCCGCGCAAGGCTTGCGCCCAGTGAACAATGAACCGCATAAATTAACTATTAGGCATCAAACCAAAAAGCTTTGCAGCACCGCCTAAAATTATCACTACAAGACCGATTAAAATACCGCGATTAGTTAATTCCCTATTCCCAATTCTTTTATCCAGTTGTTCTACCTTAATATCTAATGCTTCAATTTTACCTTCTATTTTGGCTTGACCTACTTTGAGATTGTTTATCTTCTCTTTGAGACTAGAAACCTCTTTTAAAACTTCTTTCTGGTCATTTTTGATATCTCGGAGTATTTCTGCAAGATCAATCTGTATCGTGGGGTTATCCATTTTTTTTGGCTTTTCTATCTACCATCGTTATTAAATCCGTTATTAAATCGCCAGCTAGAGGGGAATAAAAGCACCTAGAAAACTCTAAGTACCTTTATGTTTAGCAGCCAAAGTTTCTAGTCAAGAAAAGATTATATAGTACAAGCCACTCCAGTACCCCCTAGTCCACAATAACCATTGGGATTTTTAGCTAAATACTGTTGATGATAATCTTCTGCATAGTAAAACTCTGGCGCATCTAAAATTTCGGTTGTTATTTCTTTGTAACCAGCCTTAGCTAACTCTTTTTCGTAAGTAGCTTTAGAAACTTCTGCTAATCGCTTTTGCTCCTCAGTATAAGTATAGATACCAGAACGATATTGAGTCCCCGTATCATTACCTTGACGCATTCCTTGAGTAGGGTCATGACTTTCCCAGAATACTTTTAGTAACTCTTCATAACTAATCTTTTCAGGATCATAAACCACTAAGACAACTTCATTGTGACCGGTCATTCCAGTGCAGACTTCTCTGTAAGTGGGATTGGGAGTGTAGCCAGCAGCATAACCCACTGCTGTAGTGTAAACCCCTTCTTGTTGCCAAAATTTTCTTTCTGCACCCCAGAAGCAACCTAAACCAAATATTGCTGTTTCCATGCCTTCAGGAAATGGTGGCTTGAGAGGATGAGCGTTAACATAATGCTTCTCAGGAACTGGCATTGGCTGATCTCTTCCAGGTAAAGCCTCTTCTGGAGATAGCATAGTTGCTTTTTTGCCGAAACCGAATAGTACCATAGGATAATTAAATTTGATCTTTGTTAATTTTTTTTACACTCCCTTCAATGTAGCGTGAATCCAGGTTTTATTAGGTGTTCTCATAAAAAACTAGCCAAGATTTCCTGAGAAACGTTAACATAAGTTAACAAGAATGTGTAGATAATATCTTTTCTGGAACAAACAACAGTTTTAAGCTGAAATTACTCCAGATGTCACAATAAAGAATAGCAATCTAGATAACAGATTTATTATCCTCAGCCAAAGGGAGGCTATAAGCGTGAGCAAAAACAACAATAAAAAATGGCGGAATGCGGGACTCTACGTACTACTTGCCATAGTAGTAGTAGCCCTTGGTACTGCCTTTCTAGATAAACAACCTCAAGCTCGTCAAACTTGGGCATACAGTACACTAATTGACCAAGTTGAGAATCATAAAGTTGAGACTGTTAAAATCAGTGCCGATCGCACTAAAGCTGTAGTAACCGACCAAGAAGGCAACCCCATCTTAGTTAATCTACCCAATGACCCTCAACTCATTGATATTTTGATGGAAAACCAGGTAGATATTGCGGTTTTACCTCAAGGTGATGAGGGATTCTGGTTTAGAGCTTTAAGCAGTCTTTTCTTCCCCATTCTCTTACTTGTTGGTTTGTTTTTCTTACTCAGAAGAGCGCAAAGTGGCCCTGGTTCTCAAGCGATGAACTTTGGTAAATCTAAAGCCAGAGTGCAAATGGAACCTAAAACCCAAGTAACCTTTGGTGATGTAGCAGGTATCGAACAAGCCAAACTAGAGCTTACTGAAGTAGTAGATTTCCTCAAAAACGCTGACCGCTTTACAGCTATTGGTGCCAAAATTCCTAAAGGAGTTCTCTTGGTTGGCCCTCCTGGAACAGGTAAAACCCTTCTAGCTAAAGCTGTTGCAGGGGAAGCTGGTGTACCTTTCTTCAGTATTTCTGGTTCAGAATTTGTTGAAATGTTCGTTGGTGTGGGTGCTTCTCGCGTCCGTGACTTATTTGAACAAGCTAAAGCTAACGCTCCTTGTATCGTATTTATTGACGAGATTGACGCAGTTGGTCGTCAACGGGGTGCTGGTTTAGGAGGCGGTAACGACGAGAGAGAACAAACCCTCAACCAGTTGCTAACTGAGATGGATGGTTTTGAAGGTAATACAGGTATTATCATCATCGCTGCTACTAACCGTCCTGATGTCCTTGATGCTGCTCTGATGCGTCCTGGTCGTTTTGACCGTCAGGTGGTAGTAGATCGTCCCGATTACAATGGACGTACTGAAATACTCAAAGTACACGCTCGGGGTAAAACTTTAGGAAAAGATGTGGATTTAGATAAAATTGCCCGTCGTAGTCCTGGGTTTACTGGTGCAGATTTAGCCAACTTACTTAACGAAGCAGCTATCTTAGCAGCCCGTCGTAACCTCACCGAAATTTCTATGGATGAAGTTAACGATGCGATCGATCGCGTCTTAGCTGGTCCAGAGAAGAAAAATCGCGTAATGAGCGAAAAACGCAAGGAATTGGTAGCTTATCACGAAGCAGGACATGCTTTAGTTGGTGCCCTAATGCCAGATTATGACCCTGTACAAAAAATCAGCATTATCCCTCGCGGACGTGCTGGTGGTTTGACTTGGTTCACTCCTAGTGAAGACCGCATGGAATCTGGTTTGTATTCTCGTTCTTACCTACAAAACCAAATGGCAGTTGCTTTAGGTGGTCGTATTGCCGAAGAAATTATTTTCGGTGAAGAAGAAGTAACAACCGGTGCTTCTAACGACTTACAGCAAGTTACTAGAGTGGCACGTCAAATGGTGACTCGCTTCGGTATGAGCGATCGCTTAGGACCTGTAGCTCTAGGTCGTCAAAACGGTAATGTTTTCCTCGGTCGAGATATTGCTTCTGACCGCGACTTCTCCGATGAAACTGCTGCTGCTATTGACGAAGAAGTCCGTAACTTAGTAGATCAAGCTTATCGTCGTGCTAAAGAAGTTTTGGTCGGAAATCGTCACATTCTCGATAAATTGGCTGAAATGCTAGTAGAAAAAGAAACTGTTGACGCAGATGAACTACAAGACATTCTTGCTAACAATGATGTAAAAATGGCAGCTTTGGCTTAGTTTAAATCAGTTATCAGTAAACAGTAAACAGTTATCAAGCTTATGGTAGTGATTTAACCTAGTGTTGAACTGATAATTGATAATTGATGCAGCACATTCTTCAATGGATGTGCTGTTTAAATTTTTAGCACTTGAAACCATGTCCATGTTCAATGTTCAATGAAAAGTTATGAGTCAAATTAAACAAATTATTGGTCAAGGAGTTCCTGTAGTGGGGAATGATATCGATACAGATCGGATTATTCCGGCCCGTTTTCTACGCTGTATTACCTTTGATGGTTTAGGAGAACAAGCTTTTGCTGATGACCGCACTCAAGCACAGGGAAAACATCCTTTTGATTTACCCCAGTATCAAAATGCCAATATTTTGGTAGTAAATGCTAACTTTGGTTGTGGTTCATCCCGTGAACACGCACCCCAATCTCTAGCTCGGTGGGGGATTCAAGGTATTATTGGGGAAAGCTTTGCTGAAATTTTTCTCGGTAACTGTACTGCTATCGGTGTTCCCTGTGTAACTGCACCAGCAGATGTAGTGCAACAAATACAGAAATTACTTCAAGACAATCCAGAGATTCAGATAGAAATCAATCTTGAAACAATGACCGTGGTTTGTGGAGATTTAACTACATCAGTAGAAATGAATTCTGCTTCACAACAGATGTTTATTAGAGGTACATGGGATAATTGCGGTCAATTAGTTCAAAATGAACCAGCCATTAAAAATACGGCTTCTAACTTACCCTATCTAAATTGGCAAATAAATTAACAAAGTTTACTAGCGCTAAAAGCTAACAGCTAATAGCTAATATTGACAGTTAAAGGAGCAAAAAAATTAATCGTAGTGGTTGGTCTTTAAAAGCAAGGAATCCCCAAATAATTGAAAATCTGATGCCTTTTTGGGGATGGTTTTATAAGTATTATTTTCGAGTGCAAAGTGACGGTTGGGAAAATATACCCCATCAAGACCCAGTTCTTCTGGTTGGTTCTCATAATGGAGGAATGGCTGCACCAGATATGGTCATGGCGATGTATGATTGGTTTAGGCATTTTGGGACTCATCGCCCTACCTATGGCTTGATGCACCCTCACGTCTGGAAAATTAACCCGACTTTAGCACAGCTAGCAGAAAAAACAGGGGCTATTGTCGCTCATCCGAAAATGGCGATCGCAGCCCTACAAAATAATGCTAGTGTTTTAGTCTATCCAGGAGGCGCACAGGATGTATTTCGTCCTCATTCTGAGAGGAATAAAATTCATCTTGCAGGAAGGAAAGGCTTTATCAAACTCGCTTTAAGACAGAAAGTTCCTATTATCCCTATTATTTCTACTGGAGCCCACGATACTCTAATTGTGTTAGCTGATTTTTATGAGCAAGCACAACAATTACATCGCTGGGGAATGCCTTGGTTGTTAAATCTCGATCCTCAAGTTTTCCCCATTTATCTAGGTCTTCCTTGGGGAATTGGCATCGGTCCACTACCTAATATTCCTCTTCCTGTACCTATTCGGCTCAGAATTTGTCCTCCCATCTGGTTTGAAAGATATGGCAAAAAATCAGCTAGCGACCGCAATTATGTTACATCTTGCTATGGACTAGTGGTAACTCAGATGCAACAACAATTAAATAACTTAATAGAGGAGAACGATTATTTGTAACTTTTTTGTAATTATAAACGCTATAAATAGTTACTTTATAACTTAGATCGGGAACTCTAAGATTTGTGTGCTTATGAAATCACTGTTAATACCTATATTCCAATTTAAATGAATGGCGAAGAATTGCTATGGCTCTATAAAACGGGACGAAGAGATTTTAGTCGAGTCGATCTGAGTCAAGCAGAGATTATTCAAGCGGACTTGGAAGATATAGATCTAAGTCGTACCGAACTTGATTGGACTAATCTTAGTGGCACAAATTTAACTAGAGCCAATCTCAGCCGTTCTGACTTAATTCATGCCAGATTAATTGGAGCTAAATTAGTAGAGGCAAATTTAAAGGCTGCGGATTTAAGGAAAGCTGATCTTAGCTGGGTTAATTTTGATCGAGCTAGTCTAGTAAGAGTTGATTTGAGTGATGCTAATCTTAATCAAGCCATATTAACCAATGTCGATCTTCGTGATGCTAATCTCAGCGGTGCTAATCTCAGTGGAACTAATCTCAGTGGAGCTAATCTCAGTCGTGCTGATTTAAGTGGAGCTAACCTCAGTGGAGTAAATTTAAGTGAAGCTAATCTTAGTCGTGCTGATCTTAGTGAAGCTAACCTTAGTAAAGCTGATTTGACCCAAGTTAATCTGAATAAAGCTGACTTAAGCGAAAGTAATCTAAGGAAAGCCGATTTATATCAAGCCACTCTCCAAGGAGCTAATTTTCGTAATGCTAACTTAAAGGCTGCCAGCCTAACAGGAGCTATCTTGAAAGAAGTAAGTAGTAGTTTAGCTACTATATCTGAATTAAACTTACCAGGGCTTAATCAACCCAGTCGAGTTGACTTGAGTTCTGCTAATTTGAGTGGAGCAATTTTGTCGGGAGTAAATCTTAAAAAAGCTAATTTAAGATTTGCATTACTGTATAAAACCGATCTTAGAGAAGTGAATTTACAAAATTCCAGTTTAATTGATGTTTATCTTAGAGGCGCAGATTTAAGAGGAGCTAATCTCAAAAATAGTGTACTAAGTGGGATTAATCTCAAGGGTACTATCATGCCTGATGGAAGTGTACATCCTTAAGTTTCGACCAGTTAGTTTAATATTTTCAGTTAGTTGAAGAAAAACTTCTGTAATAATTACCTATACCTATCACGTAATCTCTCCTGTCTTTTTGCCATTTGTTCTAAACGCTTTTTACGTTGTTCAGCTTGTCGTTCAGCTTTTTTTCGTCTTTGTTCTTCTCTTTTTTTTCTTTGTTTTTCCAGCTTTTCTCTGAATTTTTTGGCTCTTTCCTCTAGTTTTTCACGCTGTTCTTGTAATCTTTCTTCTAATGCTATTTGCTCTGGTGTTTTTTGAATCGATGGTCGCCGAATACTCCCTAAATTTGTGGTTTCGATTTCTATTTCCCTCGGGGAAAGGGAAAAGTTGTTAGATACTTTGTCTTGACTGTATTGAATTTGGAGACTTTCTATTCGACTAGTGGTGTTTAAGAGATTCTGGATAGAATAGTCTTGCTGTAATAGGCTAATACTTTGGATATAGTAAGAACTATTAACTGGTATTTGGGAATATTGAGATATAGAATTGAACCCAGAAATCTGACTAGCATTTCCCTT
>JASJEK010000297.1 GCA_030064915.1 Xenococcaceae cyanobacterium MO_234.B1 | reverse complement strand
CTACGAATCTCCTTAGTCATCATAAAAACCTGTTGTTTGAGATCCTCTGAGGCGTTTTTGATTTTTTCGGAGAGTAAGTAAACTTCGGAAGGGGGAAGTCCTTCATTAATCTGTCGGTTGACGAGTTTAATGAGACTTTGATCCTCATTGAGTCGATCAGCTTGTTGAGCGAGTCGTTCTTTTTCTTCTGCAACTAAGTCAGTATCATCAATGCGCTTGATTAACTTGTTTAGGGAAGCATTGAGGATGGCCTTGCCCCCGTAACCTCCTACCAGTCCAGCGACAAAGATAATGATTTCCTTGTCGCTGCCCCTTTTCAGAGCATCAGGTATGAAAATATAGGCAGTAAAGGCACCGCCGATACCCACAAAGATTTCCCCAATAGAACCTACTTTAACGGAATTACCTCCATCCCCCCACGTTGGTAGTTCTAAAGAACCATCTAGCAAGATAGAATAAAGGATGCCTCCAAGCGCACCAGCCAATGTCAGACTAAGATAGATAGGATATGTTTCACTGCTGAAGACCTTTTCTTTAGTTTCGGGATCGCTGTAGGTAACTAGTACAGAAAAGCCTATAACCAGTCCTAGTGCTAATAGAAAAGTAAAAATAAACCTAATCCAATATGTACATCGGATTCCATTAATATTTTGTTTTGTTTGTTTCATTCCGGTTACTCCACAACACAGGTTTTAGCGATAACTACGATCCGAAAAAGTTCAATTTTTTATCTTTTTATCTTTGAGATGTTACTCATTGTCCTCGTTGTTGTCCGCTAATCTCTGCTCCAGCATTTTGCCTAACTTGCCATTTAGTAAGGAATGAATTAGCTGAATTCCACTAGTAGAGCGCATTAATTTATTGATATCTTCTCCGTTGCCATTAGCAAAGGTATAGATACTCGAATCTCCTAATACCCCTGGCTGAGGTGCGAGGGCTTTAGCTACTTCTGTAATTTCTGGTAACTTGTCTTGGCCTATTAATTCGTCTCGAATCAGCTTAACCATGCGGTCAACATCGTTAATAGGTACAGCTTTATAGCGTATCTCTTCTGCTTGAGCCAACGTTTTAATGATTTCTGCTTCCGATGCCACACGCTTAGCTCTTGCCTCTTCAATAGCTGTTGTAATTGCTTCGAGGGCTTCAGCTCGCTCTTTTTCTTTTGTTAGCTTCTCTTTTTCTGTTTCGATCTTATCAATCACCGCTTGGATTTCTTCCTTTTCTAACTGTTGCTGAAGTTGTACTTGCAGACTTTGGAATGCTTTATTTGCATTAGCAACTTTGGTATCTTCTTCAATTTTGGCAACTTGAATAGCGGCAGTTTCTTGATTCTGCGCTTTTTGAATCTCTCTCTCTACCTCGGATCTGTGTTTTCCTTGCAGGATTTGGAATGCTTTATTTGCATTAGCGACTTTGGCATCTTTTTGAATTTTGGCAAGTTGAATGATGGCAGCTTCTTTATCCTGAGATTTTTGAATCTCTCTCTCTACTTCAGCTCTGTGTGTTTCAATTGCTTTAGTTGTATCTAGTTCAGCTTTTTCTATGTCTTGCTCAAGTTGATTTTCCTTGGAGCTTCTGTATCTTTCAATCGCTACTTCACAATCTATTTTTTTTATTTCGAGGGTATTATTATTTGTTAAATGGTTTTCCTGAAAGTCTAATTCCTTGGTTTCTATTTCCTGCTCAACTCTTAATTCATGTTCTCGTATTTTATGCTCAATCTCTAATTCTTTTTCTCGTATTTGTGGTTTTTTTCTAGTTCTGCTGTGCGAGTTTCAAGTTCAATCTTTAATTCGTTTATTCGGATTTGCTGCTCAATTTTTAATTCCTGTTCTCGTATTTGCGGTTTTATTTTTGCTTCTTCTGTGCGAGTTTCAAGCATTGCCTTTTGAATAGTTTCTGTTCGTTTTTATTTCATTCCCAGCTTCGATGTTAAGTTAATCAACAGTATCATTTTTTGCCAAAAAACTATTTTTGGGTTCTTTAATTATTAAAAATTATGTTTTTGATGTATGTAGATAATAATTAACTATATTTAAGTGTTGATTGAATAATTCATCAATAGGAATCATGTTTTACTCAGACTTTTTCAGCAAACCCTATTTAGTTTCTAATAACTCTTGTGCAGCTTCTAACATATCTGACGCGATTTCTCTTAAGTCTTCTTTATTATCAAGATAAGCTTTTAGCGCGTCCAAAGGATCAAGAGTATTACCCAATCCTAACTCTGGAAGACGGGGACGAGCCAACTGGCTGACTAATTCGGGGCGAATTGTGTAGCTATGAGCCAGTTTTAGGGCTTGGTCTAAAGCTGTGGTACTGATAAGTTCTAGTTGTTCAGATCGCAGTTTATAGATTAATCGCACTACTGCATCGGTAATGTCTTTACTTGCGATCTCGGCTTCGCCAAAGCGCTGCGCGGTCTGCGAAGGCAGGCACTGCGTGGTCTCGCTGCAAGCGAGGCGCGGAGCGATCGCATCTAAGATTGTTTGTTGGGGGTCTTCTGCTTCTGAGACATCCACTTCGATAGTACAAAAAGGACGCACTGGTAAAGGGCAAAACTCCCATTGCACCTTTCCTTTAGCAACATTTACCATTACATAGCCTTTATCTTCCTTCTCTTCGCTAAAATCAACGCGATCGATACTTCCTGGGTAAATTATGGGAGGGTTATTGGCTTTATTGAGGTTTTGATGTTTATGAACATGACCTAACGCCACATAATCTAACTCAGGACGAATTAGAAAAGAAACAGGAATAGTAAAGCCTTTTCCTACTGCTAAAAATCTCTCTGCTCCTAAATTAGCTCGATCTGCCATCAGATGTCCTAGTAACACCGTAGGAATTGTGGGGTCAAGACGACGGATTTCAGCTTCTAGTACAGGTTGCAAACGTTCCAACAATAACTGACTAACTTCTCCCAAAGATAACCCTTCAGTCTCAGGACGAGTTAGCAAAGTAGAATGATTTAACCAAGGGAGGGTAATAACTTGAATATCCCCATTACCAGTATTAATTCTGTGGGTTGTAATGCTATCTCCCACAATAAACCCTGGTACAACCAGAGTGCGATAAATCGACAAACTAGCACCACCACTACCTTGAGAATGTTGATCGTGATTCCCCACTAAAAGAATGGTGGGAATTTTCGCATCTGCTAAACGACGAAACTGACTGGCAAAAGCTTCATGAATATAGGGCGCAGGTGTGGCATCGGGAAACGCATCTCCCCCAAACAAAACTAAATCTACTGGTTCACTAATAGCCCTGTCTATACAAATACTTAAAGTCTTGACAAAATCTTCGAGCCTAGTATTAATACCCGTCTCAGGATTAATTTTTCCATGAGAAAAGCCACTCCCCATGTGAATATCAGAAAGATGCAGAATGTTAATAGTCATTAGACTCCTGGCAAAATTAGATGTTAGATCACAATCAAGAACTTGCTATTTAACTAGTTTTACTATTGTTTAGCTCATTTTAAAAACTGTTTGTAAATGATTGTTGCAACGCTCGAAATGTTTGCACAGAAGAGAAATATTCAATTAAGCCTTATACAAATGAGCTACTACAGCTTTTCAAGCTTAACAGTACCATTTTCCATCCCATCTACTGTTAATCTATAGCCTTTCATTAATGACATACCAAGCAACGGATCTGACTCAGCTTTATCAACTGGAATTACCAAAGGCTTTTTATCCCAAACCACTACAGCTTCATAAACATCAAAAATACACTCACTTCCATCACCTAATGTGGCTCGTCCACGTCTTTTCCAAGGCAACTTTAGCATAGAGATGAAATCTGATGGCAAAGAAAACCAACCATTAAAACCTGTATCAACAATTACATTCTGCTCATATAACTTACCGTCATAGTCACAAACTCCAAGCCGAATAATTGGCTCGTAATCTGCATTGACCCTTCCAGTAATCATTGTGGCTTCTGAATGCGCCCTGCACCAAATCGACGCACATATCGAGAGCCAACCCGCGCAATCCATATTTGTGCATCTGGTAAACGCTTTTCCAGACGAGATGCTGCGACAATCTCACTAGCATCCATTTCCCATTCACCTGTTTCAATATCGATCGCGACAATTTTACCGTGATTGCCTTCTTCAACTTGAGATCGCACTTGAGATTCATAAATTTCGTCACCACGTCGCGCAAATTCTTCTTTACTATATCGGGGTTGGCGTACTGTCATGAGCTAGAATCATCTCAATTCTTATCTCCTTATTCTAACCTAGGCGATTATACCCCCTTACGATTACTCTAGTTTTTCTTCATTATGCGATCGCGCAGTGCGTCGCTCCCGGCGAGAGAGGTTCACTCGTTTCTCGTGACCGCCCAGCGCTGCCTTCGGCAGATCGGATCGTGTCCAATAATAATTTCTCTTGGTTCGTCAACAGAATGCCATGTATCATCAAAAATATAGGCTATTTTATTTATTGGCTTTGTTCTTAGTTTTCAAACAGACTGGATACAATGATATTTAAACACTGTTGTATTACGTACAGACAGGTATAACTATTTATTATACGGAAACTTTCTAGATATTTACCCTGTATAGGATAAAAAACAGAAACTTGACCTATATCCACCCCATATAGAATGATATCAAGAAACTTTCGGTATATTCGTCGGTGATACCCTTGAAAATTTCTGGATATCATGCCAAATAAGTATAATATCAAGAATTTTTCTGGTTATCATTTTATCGGTAAGTTGTCATACGTTTAATTTTGCACAGGTACTTATGCAACAACTGATAGCCCTTCTACAATGACAGAGGGAGTATAACAAGAGCCACTCCAAATGCGATCGCCCCCTAAAACAACAATTTCTTTGAGTATCGTATAAACATTTCCTGCGATCGCTGTATCTTTAACTCTCCCCACAATTTGTCCTTTTTCAACTCGATAACCGAGATCGACATTGATAGAAAAATCTCCTGAAATATCTGCACCACTACCTAAAATCTGATCGACGATAATTCCTCGGTCTAATTGTTTGATTAAATCTGATAAAGAACCCGCTCCTGGTTGAATAATGCAGTTAACCAGAGAAGGAGTGGGATAACTCCCTAAATCAGGACGGAAACCATTACCTGTAGTCTTTGAGCCTAGTTCTCTCCCCACAATGCGGTCGCAATAAAACTGTTCTAGCCTTCCTTCCGTGATTAATTTTAAAGTTTGAGTCGGTGTACCTTCATCATCGAAAGGGCAACTGTAAGGAAGTTTATCAGGTTGCTGTTGCACAGTGAACCAGGGAGAAGTCACCATTTTTCCTACACTATCACTCCAAGGAGAAGAACCTTCTAATACCCGTTTGCCATTTAATGCCATGCATACTGTATCCCACAGTAAAGTAGCTGCATTAGCGGTAAACAAAACAGGGACTTTTCCTGTTAAGGGACTCCCATTATTTTGCGCCCATTCCAAACGTTGAACAATACTATCAACAATGCGATCGCAACTTGCTTCTGGAGAACCGAGATCCGAACCTGGAGTCTCAATGATATATTCTCCGTCATAAATTCCTAAAAAATCCTCTCCTCTGACTAACTCCACTCCCAAGTAATAACTCAAAGCAGTCTCAGTATATTGGCAATAAAGACCTTGAGTATTCACTAAAGTCGTGGTTTCTGTTTCACACTCAAACTCTGCACTACAGACTGTTTCAGGATAAAAATCCCTAATTTTCCCGATCGCTCCTTGTCCTAATTCGATCAATTGTTCTACTGGTAACTCCTGACCGATAGGGGAGTGAATATCTGTTCTGGCTGCTGTTAATTCTACGGTTTCAGAAGAATTTATTTCCGATAACGCGATCGCTTTATCAATTAAAGTTGCTGCTTCTACCTTTCCATAGGCTACGGCTAAACCAGGACAACCCTTACGCCAAATTCTTAATGCTGTTCCCTCAGATTGAGAACTTTCTAACTGCTTAAGACGATTTCCTTCAAAAAAGACAGGACGAGATTGAGACTTTACCTGATAAACCTCTGCCTCTTCAATTCCCTTTTGTTTAGCTAAGGTAAGCAATGCTTCTAGTTGACACATCTATAAATTTAGAGTTTGTGATAGGACTTAGTATAATGGACCCCTTGCCAAAGTAACTGATTTTAGACTATTTATACTATTTATGGGCATTATCCATAAAATTTAGCTGAGCAAAACCATGAGTAAAGATACGTTATTTGCTTTATCTCTTTTTCCCTATCTCGGATTTCTCTGGTTTATTACTCGTTCAGGGGAAACCCCTCGTTTAGCCTTAATTGGATTTTATGTACTTTTAGTTTTTGTAGCAGTGACAATTCCTGCTGGAATTTATGCCAAAGTTCATTATGGTGAGATGCTGGCTAATGTAGATTGGCTACATGGTAGTGCAGAATTTTTCTTAACCCTTTCTAATATCCTAGTGGTCTTAGGTTTTCGACAAGCAATCTTAGAACACAAAAAGCATTGACACTCCCACGCCCTAGCTCCTTACGTCGCTGTACCGGGGGATTCTTGGTTCAACGAGTCTCCTTAGAGCTGCAGGATTGCGCGGGGTTTACAAGCTGCCGACGCAGGTTCGGCAGACAGCCCCTTTCCAACTGCCCAAGAGGGAGTCTCTCCCCAAGCGTTTTCTTGGTGCGCGTTCCTTAGGTCGGGAAACCCGACCAGGGTCGCACCGCAAGTTCCGAGATGCCCTCCCGTCGAGGGATGCTCTCGGTTAGAGAGCATATCCAATCGCCATGTTGATGCTACGTGCTGTTTTTTGCATTTAAGATCAACTCTTTTTAATAGGCATTATCCTTAGACAAAATCTCAATAGTGTTGAGAGCTCCTCTAAGAATAATACCTAATAGTTAAAGATATTTTTGCAAAATATTGACCTTATCTGTTTTTTCCCAAGGTAAGTCTAAGTCAGTTCTACCAAAGTGTCCATAAGCTGCTACATCTTGATAAAAACAACCGCCTCTTTCTTTAGGTAAGTTACGAAGATTGAAGGTTTGAATGATTCCAGCAGGACGCAATTCAAAATAATGTTTAATCAGCTCTAGTATTTTATCTTCCTCAATTTTGGCAGTGCCAAAAGTCTCTACAAAAATACTTACTGGTCTGGCTACCCCAATAGCATAGCTTACTTGAACTTCACACTTATCCGCCAAGCCCGCAGCAACTATATTTTTTGCTACATAACGACAAGCGTAAGAAGCACTACGATCTACTTTTGTGGGGTCTTTTCCTGAAAATGCACCCCCACCATGACGAGAATAACCACCGTAGGTATCAATAATAATTTTTCGTCCCGTTAGACCTGAATCTCCTTGAGGACCACCAATAACGAATTTGCCTGTAGGATTAACTAGGAAACGAGTATTATCATCTGGTTTAATTTCTAAATCCAAAAACACGGGAAGCACGACAAATTCCCAAAGATCATGTTTAATTTTTTGCTGAATTTTGCTGTCTTCGGTAATATCATCAATAGTTTCTGTATGTTGGGTAGAAATTAAAATGGTGTCAATTCCTACTGGTTTACCATCTTCATAAATAACTGAAACTTGAGTTTTGCCATCAGGACGCAGATAAGAGAGTTTCCCGGTTTTGCGGACAGTTGCTAGGCGACGAGATATACGATGTGCCAAACTAATAGGCATCGGCATTAATTCAGGAGTTTCGTTACAAGCATACCCGAACATAATACCCTGGTCTCCTGCACCAATTTGATCTAGTTCATCATCACTGAGTTTAGTTCTTTGTTCCTGTGCTGTCGTTACGCCTTGGGCAATATCAGGAGATTGTTCATCCAAAGCAACTAAAACAGAACAACTGTTGGCAGAAAAACCGTTATCACCGTGAATATAGCCAATTTCCGCTATTTTTTTTCTGGTAAGATCGATATAATTTACTTGTGCTTTGGTACTAATTTCACCAGTAATTAAAACTAGACCTGTATTTACTACTACTTCCGCAGCAACACGACTTAGTGGGTCTTGTGATAATAGAGCATCTAAAATAGCGTCAGAAATTTGATCGCATATTTTATCGGGATGACCTTCTGTAACCGATTCCGAGGTAAATAGATAACGACGAGACAATGGTGTTAATTCCCCTATATATTTAGTTATAGATAGTTTAAACTATGGTATTTAATATAGGGTAGTTTGGGTATGATGGAAAAATCTTGATTTCCTGGAGATTTCTAATTTCTACATCTGCGGTTTTGAGGTGACCAGCCCATGATTCTGACCAAGAAATACCTATTGTGCCTGCTGCCCCTGCCTCCTGAGCCATTTGAATATCCCCCAGAGAGTCTCCAATCATTATGGTTTGAGCAGGGGACACTCCCAACATTTGACAGGCTTGAATAAATAGTTTGGGGTCTGGCTTGCTAAAGTCGCGATCGCTCCCTAAAATTAAGTGGATATAGTCAGAAAGCTGGTGACGTTTCATAAAAATCTCTATTTCTGAGGTTGAATCAGCAGATACAATACCCAGTTTTAGACCCGCTTCCGAAAAAGCTTGCAGCATTTCTATAATACTAGGAAACAAAGGACAGGATTTTGCAGTTTTAATGCAATTTTGTTGGGCTTGCTCAAAAGCATAATCCACTATTTGTTTCGCTTCAAACCAACTGTATCCCTTCTCTGCAACATAAGCAGCAGCAGCAATAGCATTTTCGGCTCGACTTCCTACTGCCATTAAACCTGTTGGGTCAAATTCCCCCAAAATACTATCTCGAATTCCGAAAGCTGAAAGCAGAGATTCACTAAAATTGTCAATAGGTTTAAGCTGGGATTCTATAAGACGTACTCTCTCCCTAGCTAAATCTTGTAAAAAACTTTGGGAGTTTTCTAGAGTACCATCTTTATCCAATAGGATTGACTTGATGTTAGTGAATTTTTTTACACCACAGCAAATCGTTACCAAATTATTCTCTCCTTAATATAAAAAAAAGCGCGAGAGGTTTATTGTCTACTCGCGGTCACGAAGTGGCGCAGAGCAATTGCGCTTTCTGGTTAAGGGGGTGTTAAATTCTCAGCAAATCTTTATTCATTTGCTGCTGCTGCCATTTCTTCTTCTGGTTGAGAAGTAGCTTCTTCTGTTACTGGTGCTTCTGTTACTGGTGCTTCTGTTACTGGTGCTTCTG
>JASJEK010000296.1 GCA_030064915.1 Xenococcaceae cyanobacterium MO_234.B1 | reverse complement strand
TATTTGGGCGGAAAATATCCCCCAAGGTGGAACAAAAATTTCTTTTGTATTGCCTAAAAATAATTAAATTAATTTTCTTTGGAGTACTTTATCTGGAGTTAGTTTAATAGTATATAAAAGAAGTGTTAAAATCATTTTATCTGGCTCTACCGAACTCACCATGCTGAATTTTGGTCAAAGCTTTACCTTTCAAAGGATTTAGAGAAAAATATACAATATCAAACTATTAAAAACCCAAAGTCTTGCACAGCAAGACTTTTAACTACTAGTTTCTAATAGTTTGGCATGACCAAATCGGAAGAGCCGAAATTTTTACGCTAATTTAGGATTTGTTGACCCCAGTGTTACTAGAAAGAATCCCAAGGTTTCACAAGACTTAAAAGGATTGGAGGGGCATACCCTAGAAAACTATTTTGAATTAGCTGAATTTCGCTCTTTTGTTCTGGGAGAAGAGGGAGGTAGAAAGCAGGTTAGAGCTTCTGCCAAGAAAATAGCTGAAATCAGAAAAGAAGCTATTGAACTAGCAATTAAAGGAGCAGCAGCAGAGGTCATTAGAGGACTTGAAGAATTTGAAAAATATACTCGTATTACTGGAGTTGCTGAAGCTCCGTTTAATAAATTAAAACAAGATGTTCAGGCATTCCAAACAGATATAGAAAGTGGAATTGTCAATCAATTACAGCAATACAGCAAGGCGATCGCTAATGTAAGTTCCCAATTTGATGAAGCAGAATATGGTGGAGATGTTGACTTTTTCAAAAACATAAAAGCTGACATTGCCAAAATTAAAATATCAATTCAAAAATTAGGATTAAACGCTTCAGAAATTACTCAACAAATAATTAATGATGTCAATCAAAATTTAGTCGCGCTATTAACAGCCATCCCCAATTATGAATCTCCCGAATTATTAAAAGCGGGCTTGATCCGTCGTCGAGCCGAAGAAATTTTAAATACAGTTCCAGATTTAGATTTAGACCAAGCAACCTCTACGATTAATGAAATTGAAGCGACACTAACTGATTTTTTGAACGCAGTAAAAGAATTAGGAGAAGTGACAGGAAAAACAGAAGTAAAGAAAGGATTAGAAGCACAGTTAAAAAGGGTACAGAAACTAAAAAATCCTTCTCCTCCATCTCCACAAACAAATCAAACAGAAAATATATCTTCTGAAATACAACCCCTAGTTTTTGATATAGAATTACCCCCCATCGAATCTATAGATGTTAGTAAGGAAACTTTAAAAGATGCGATTGCAGAATATAAAGATGCAATTATTGCCTATCGTAAAAAACTAGAACAGAAAATCCTTGAAGGAACGGTAACTGATGCGGAACTAGAAGCTGGAACAGAATTAGGTAGAAGGGGGCAAGCTTTATCAAGAGAGTTAAAAGAACGGGGTGGTTACGCACGCGAAGCACGTAACCTATCAGGAGTTACAGATACTTTAAGTCGCAAGATATCATCTGTTGAACGTAGCTCTACAGAAAAAGTAGGAGAAGACATTGTTAATGGAATACTGGCAGGAACAAATGAAAAATTAGCCCAGGTTTTTGCTCAAGGACAAGCACTTGGGATAGAACTCTTAGAGGGGTTTAAAGAGCAATTAGAAATTAAATCTCCTTCTGGTAAATTCCGAGATGAAATGAGTGATGTGGCAGCGGGGATTGTTGAGGGGAGAAAAAAAGAAAGAAACCGCATTCGCCAAGCTGGAGAAGATATCGGAAAGGATTTATTTGATGGGTCACAACTTTCTCTAGCAGAATACAAAGAATTACTGTTTAATTTAGAATCATTAATTCAGCAAAAAAAACAATTACAAGCCCATACTTATCAACAAGCTTTTGAGCTTCCTGACTCTGATATTTCTCAAGAGTTAGAGCAGATAAGAGAACTAGAGCAAGCAATCGAAAAAACTGCTGAGGAGATCGCTGCATTCATAGAAGTATCTCAACAACCAATAGATATTAATCTGGATGAATTCATTGAGAATATCCCAGATGATATCCAATTAGAAATAGATACAGAAGTTGTAAGAGATGAGCTTGAAGAATTTATCGATAATATTCCAGATGATATTGAATTAGAAATAGAAGCTGACACAGGAGATAGCGATCGCGAACTATCTCGGTTAGACAGAAATCTAGACCAAATAAGACGCACCGCTAGAACTGCTTTACAAGCTCTTATTGGGTTTGGAGCATTACAGATAACGTCATCTCTAAGTACTTATTTTGAAGATATTATTCGTCAATCAATTGAAACTCAGATTCAATTTGAACAACTAGAGACAAGCATTAATTTTGTTGCCGGGTCAGCAGAAGCAGGAGCAAAAGCCTTAGAGTTTGTTGGGGAAACAGCAAGAAAGTTAAAGATCGATCTACAAGTTGCCACCAATGGATATAAACAATTAGCAGCAGCAGCAAAGAATACTGAGCTTGAAGCTGAGACAAACCGTATTTTTAATTCAATTGCTCAAGCCTCTAGAGTCTTCGGTTTATCTGCCGAACAGACCGAAGGTGCAATACTGGCAATTTCTCAAATAATCTCCAAAGGGACAGTTCAGGCAGAAGAACTTAGAGGGCAGTTAGGGGAGAGAATTCCAGGGGCTTTTCAGATTGCTGCTCGTGCGATGAATGTAACGACTCAAGAATTAGGAAAACTTTTAGAGACTGGACAAGTAACAGCCGAAGAATTCTTGCCTAAATTTGCTCGTCAATTAGCCTCAGAAACTAGGGGTGGTGTAACAGGAGCAATTAACACTACAGGAGCAGCTTTACAGGAACTTAGAACAGCCTATACTCAATTGCAATTAGAAATAGCCAAAACTACTAAACCCGCCCAACTTGCTCTATATATCACTCTTGCCGATGGGTTAAGGTTAGCATCAGAAAATCTCAATATTTTAATCCCTGCTGCTAAAATACTCACCGCTACATTAATCACTTTGTTTTTGCCAGCTATCGTCTCATTAGGTTCACTACTTAAAAACATTATTATTAGTAATTTTGGTAAACTTCTAACCCTTTTAAATGCCAATAACGCCAGTCTTGGCACAATGGCAAAAACCGCTAAAATTGCGGGAGCAGCTTTTGGTACTTTTGTCGCGATTGAAGCCATATCACAGGCTATTTCTTTAATTCAAAATGTCAGAGATTTTAGTCGCGAAGCTAAAGATGCAGTCAAAGACTTAGATGCTACCTATCAAGAGTTTCTCAATAATTTATCTAGCAATAATCCCAATAACCCATTAATACAAGAAGATATTGTTCAAGCAAATATTGAAAAAGCCGAACAAGAAGTAGGAAGAGTCGCTAAATTTATAGATGGATTTAAAAAGATTTTAGCACAAGAAAATCTGGCTAAAACACCTGAACAAAGAGAAAAAAGGACGCGCGGTAGAAGACTTCTACTAGGAAAAACTTATGCTGAAGCAGCGGTAGATATCGCCGAAGAAAAAGCGATTGAAGCGATCGCTAAAGCTAATGCGAATCTGCTTAATATTCCCATTTCTATTGGCACTCAAGTCAAAGAAGTGGAAACTGAGGATATTCAAAATGCTATTGATACCATAAACCGCAATATAGCTAATTTAAAGGCTGTTGCTCCTACCACTATTGAAACTTTAAATAGTCAATCAGAGGCAATTCAGCGTCAAAATGCCAAACTCAAAGAATACAATGATGAACTTAAAAGGCGTAATGGACTTGAGAAAACTTTGGCTACTGTTGAGCTACAACGCAGAACAACAGTAGATGAAGCAACTCGTATCGAGGTCGCAGCTTTAAATCAAATCAATAAGGAAATATTGGACTCAGGAGAACTCAAGCGAGATGTTGAACTGGAAAAACTCAACATTACTAATACTCGTATTGAAGCGGAACTGAAAACTGAGAAACAAGCTTTACAAGATATGGAATCTATTATCAAAGAACGTAGTTTGAACAAAGCCGATACTGAGATAGCCGAACTACAGAAGCAGTTTGATAATGGTGCAATATCTGCCGAGGACTTGGCTAATCGAATTAAAGAAGTTAACGATCGCCTAATTGGAATCGCTCCAGATTCGGGATTCTTAAAGGGTTTATCTGATAAAGAACTTGAAACTTTTAGAAAAATACGCGACCGCATTATTGAATTAGAGCAAAGTGCTGTTGAGTCCCGAATAAATATTGCTACAGAAGAAGTAGAAAGCAAAGTACGTATTTATGACAAATATCTCGAAAAGATAGAAGATAAAAGACAAGAAGCAGAAGACCTAGCTATCTCCTCAGAAAAAGAACGGCTAATTGAGATTCAACAGTTAGTTAATGATGATGTTATCACCACAGAAAGAGCAGAGGAGTTAAAACTCGCTCTGACCCGCGATCGCCTTACTAAGCAGTTATACGAAGAAAAAGAAAAACTCCGCCAACTAGAAAAATTCAAGACAGATGAAGTTGCAGCAAGAGAAAAAGCCGATAACGACATCAAAACCTCTCGTCAGAAAGTCTTAGACCTTACCCTCCAGCTATTAGAACGAGAAAAACAAGCTGAGGAAAGAACGATTGCAGCAATCGCGACAGCACGAGACAATGTTTTCTCTGCCCTAGAAAGAAGACTTAGTAACCTGCAACAGCTATACAGCACCCAAGCACAATTGGACAGCGAGCGCGCGACCGCTGATGAAAGATTAGCAGACTTAGAGTTATCTAAGTTACGTCAAGCCTTAAGTATCAGACAGCAACTAAACAATGCCGATTTAGACCAGTATGAAAGACAGACTTTAATCCGTCAGTTAGCTAGTTTGGGGGTTAAGGGTCGCACTGATGAACTATCTTTACTCGATAAGATTGAAGATAGGGAAAAGCGACTTGCTGAACTTAAACTTCAGAATCTAGAGAAACAACAAAAAGCACAACAAGCTACGTTAGAAATTGAAATTCAGCAGTTAGAAATAGCTACCAAAAAAGCCAAGATAGAAGCGGAGAGAGAACAACGCACAGCACAACAAGAATTAGTTGCAGCAGAGAGAGCGATCGCAACTGCGGAGACACCAGAAGAATTAGCAACCGCTAACGAATTATATGATTTGGCTAAATTGAGTTTAGATTTAGCTAATCAAGAAGTTAATGCAGCGAGGACTCAATTAAATAATTTAGATGCCATCATTGCCAAGAAACGGGAAAATTTAGCTCTGACTCAGGCGATCGCATTAGCTGAACAAAAAGGTACAACAGTAGATCAAGAATTTGAACGGGAAAAAGCAAGAAACACAGCTATTGAGAGTCGAGATCGCCGTCGGGCTGAAACTTTAACAGGTAAGGAACGGGAGAGATTATTAAATCGGTATCTATCAACTCAAGAGCAGATTAATTCAAAGATTGAAGCTCAAAAAACAAAAGTCGAAACCGCAGGGGGTGAATTTACTGCCCAAGATGAAGCCAAATTAAGAGCCAAATATACCCGCCAATCTAATCAAATTGAAAACAGGCAAGAAAGAAATGTAAGGCGAAGTCTTTTGGGTAGTCCTGGGTTTACCATAGAAGCACCGCCAGAAATACTTGAAGCAATTAGAAACGGCAAGCCTTTTACTGTCCCTGTTGTCCCTCAAGTTAAATCATCTGTTCCTCTTGAAGTAGAAACCTTGGGCAAGAAAAAAGGAACTTTGGATAAAGAAAACATGATTCTAGAAACTCTAAAAGATATTAAGCAAAACTTTAAACAACCTACAGTTATTAACGTCACTAATGATAATCAATTTGTCAATCAATATCAGAGAAATAATGAAGATGAACTATTAAGAAAAACTCGCTCGGACTTATTGGAAATTGTCTCTAGTGCTGTGAATCAACTTGAATAAACTACCCCACCTAAAAATAGCAAAATTTTCTTTTTTAAGGAAAAAATACAATTTTACTAAAAGCTCCTGTTAGCCCTATAACAGCAGTAAAAGCTAATACAATCAATGCCCAAATTTGATTTTTTTGAGAAGTTTTTAGCTCTTCTACAATTTTTCCTTGAAAGTTTAACTTCTCTTCTATTTTTCCTTGCCCCGATTCTATTTTAGTTAAGCGATCGCCTAGTGGCTTGATTTCTCCGACATTCTTTTCAACAGAGTCAAGCTTGGTTTCAACTCTAACAAGCCTCGAATCTATATTGTTAATCTTTTCCAGTATTTTTTCCTGGTTATCTCCAAGCTTTTTAAGTATTTCTGCAATGTCAGTTTCTATAATCGGATTACTCACTTTTTACTCCTCTGGTGCTTCTGGATCTGGTAATATTCCTCCCCAACTAATTACATTTTAGAAGCTAGCAGTAAATGAGTATTTTAGAAAAAATTGCCCGACAACTGAATTATGATGGGGTTAGATCTCCCAAGGCTAAATAAAAACGATACTTCTAGATAAACGGTTGAGCAAAAAAAGGAAATGGTCAAAAGAAGAATGTAGAATCAGGTACGTCCAAGGAGAAAAGATTGGTCAACGAGCCTTAAGTAAGCAGTCGGGACGCGCCCCAACAGTAATCGCCCGTTGGTGTAAAGAGGATAACTGGGTGCAGCAACGTGAGCAATATGTGAGCAGATTGAGGGCAGAGACGAGCCAAAAAACTATTGAAAAAACTAGCGATCGCCTATCTGATGATTTAGCTAAAAGAAACGAAGATCATGTTAGGGGATTCGAGGTTATTCGAGCAGGAGCAATACAGTTTAATAAAACTCTGCTTACAGAACTGCAAAAAAGCGATCGTAAACTAAAACTCCTTGATGAAAAGTCGATGTCGTTTCAAAGATATGCCACGGCTTATAAATTAGCAGTTGAAGGAGAAAGACAAGCTTTAGGAATGGAATATATGGACAGTAACAAGGCGATCGCCAAAGTCATCAAGGATGGGTATGATGTTATTGAACCAGAACTTGAATAAGCCTTGAGGCTTAAGGCTATCATTACTTTTTTGCCCGCTTTCTTTGCCTGTGTAATTTCTGTCTTTCTGCATTGGTCATAGCTACTAATCCTTTTGGTGGTCTGCCAATAGGTCTTTGACTCCAAGATTTATGACAATCTTTGCAGCGATATCTAGTAGTTCCTGTTTTGGTTGTCCCATTGGTTCTGATCTTCTCTGAGGAGCATCTAGGGCATTTTAGTTGTTCCATTTTTTGAAATTCTACTTTGAAATTGGAGGGACGGGCCCTTACCAGTTCAAATGATTTTTTACTAAATCAGCAACAGCCCCTAAAACGGGAGATAAAATGACTACCGAAGCAGCAGCTATTATTATGGTTCTAGCTGTATTCCCTTGGTCTTTTACCAATTGAAAGTAACGCTCATCCCATTTTTCAAACTTCTTTTTATTCTCTTCTGTTTCAGCTTCTAATCTTTTATTTGTAGCTCTAACATCAGTATCTAGCTTATTTAGTAGAGCTAAGATTTGACTTAATTCACTTGGTTCATTCATAATAGTTTTGATGGGCATATTTGGGATTTATATTTAATATTATATGCACACTTTTTGTTACTGTCAATTAATATCTGCCCCATGAGTCTTAAAGAACTAGCAGAACAAACGGGAGATGCGATCGTCATCCATTACGTCTCGTTAGATGACTTACAAGATACGTTCCTTGATGGGAATAGTAAAAAACATGATACCTCTAAACTAATTGAATCTATACGCAGATATGGCTTTAAAGACCCCATAGCCTTTGACCCTAGTTTGAATGGTGGCAGTGGGGGGATTATTGAAGGGAATGGGAGATTGGAAAGCTTAATTGAAATACGCGCAGCAGGCTTGAATTTTTTGCCCAGAGGTTTAAAAGAAGGGTGGCTAGTCCCTGTATTGTTTGGAGTCAATGCTAGTTCTGAGGCAGAAGCGATCGCGTTTAGTGTGGAACATAATTGGTCTGTCTTGTGGGGTTCCGATCTTGAAAGCACGCAAATTACTTCTATTTTTGATGATTCCGCATTAAAGGAACAGTTAGAGTGGTTAGATGCTGAAAATTCTCTTCCCTTGAGCATTGAAGATAACTTAGATGAATTGTTAGAGAAGTTAGAGGAAGATGGTACAGAAGAGCGATTAGGAAAATTCCAAGAAGATGAACCTCCAGACCCCGATGAAGTTGAGTCTAGGGTAAAACTTGGGGATGTATGGCAGTTGGGAAAACATAGACTCTATTGTGGTGATTCGACGGATGAAGCGAAGATCAAAGAATTTTTGGGCGTTGGCTTCGCGGGTCATCAGATAGATTTACTGGTGACTGACCCTCCTTATGGAGTAAGTTATGCAGACAAAAATAAACGTTTGAATGCGGTTATCAAGGGCAACCGCATTCAAACGCCGATTGAAAACGATCATTTGACTACTGAAGCTATTGCAGAAGAGCTTTGGTTGCCTGTTTTTAAAGTTATGTTTGCGATCTCTAAACCTGGATGCCCATATTATGTTTTTTCGCCCCAAGGGGGCGAATTGATGATGAGGATGATGATGATGCTCCAAAAAGCTGGTTGGCTACTCAAACATTCTTTGATTTGGGTGAAAAATAATCATGTTTTAGGAGGGGCTGATTATCACTACAAGCATGAACCTGCATTATATGGCTGGAAGCCAGGAGCAGGTCATTATTTTATAGATAGTAGAAGCGAAACATCCGTATGGGAGTTTGATAAACCCTTGGTCAACGATCTGCACCCGACTATGAAACCAGTTAAAATGATTGCTTACGCCATTGAGAACAGTAGTAGAAAAGGAGAATTAGTTTTTGATGCCTTTCTTGGTTCTGGAACTACATTGATCGCAGCCGAGCAGAGCGATCGCATTTGCTATGGTTGTGAACTAAGCGAAAAATATTGTGATGTTATTCTGCAAAGATGGGAAAATTTGACAGGGCAGACAGCAGTTTTAGAGCAAAATATTAATAAAAAATAATGCACCTCAAAGAAATAGCCGAAAAAACGGGAGACGAGATCGCGCTTAATCTTAAAAATTCCCCAACGTTAATATTTTTCATGGAGATATAGCTACGTTATCGGTTGAAAAAGTTTTAGCCATTACTAATTTAAAACAAGG
>JASJEK010000057.1 GCA_030064915.1 Xenococcaceae cyanobacterium MO_234.B1 | reverse complement strand
CCAGGAACAATTGTTAATCAATCAAATCTTAACGGTCAAGGGTTGACTATTGGTTCTGCCTCTACTCTAGCTCTAGTTGGAGGAGATATTCTGTTAGAAGGAGCAACTATTACTGCTTCTGGGGGAAGAATAGAGTTAGCGAGTGCAGCAGTTGATGATTTTATAGGTCTTCAAAAAGTAAACAACCAGTGGAAATTAGAATATGACGGTCTATGGCGCGGACAAAATATTCGGTTAACTACTGGATTCGATCCCAATCGTAACCTGCCAATATTCTCCTTGATTTTGGCTGGAAGTACCAATGGCAATGTAGCAGATATTCAACTATATAGTCAAAATCTTATAATTGATGATGCTCAAATTGCTCTTTTGTCTTTTGATAACACATCTATTGGAAATTTAGCAGTTAACGCTCTTGATACAATTCAAATCCGTAATAATCGGTTTGATGAAAATGCCCCATTTCTGGTGAAAAGTGTTTTAGGAATTGTAGCTTTGAACGAAATTGATAATACAGGAGAAGTACTTATAGATACCCAAAAATTAATTATAGACAAAGGAGGATTCATTCAAGGAAGCTCTGGTCTAAATTTTAATCCTTTCACAGGAGAAATCTTAGGTTTAACTAAGGGAGGGAATATCAATATAAATGCAGAGGAGTTAATAGAAGTAAAAAATGGAGGAGAAATTCAGACCAATAGTATAACTTTTGAAAACTCTGGCAACATTAATATTACATCTCCCAAAATAATTATTAGTAATCAAGGTTCAATAACAGCAGAGGCTACATCTTTTACTACACCTGTCACAGAAGAAGTAATAACAAGTACAGGAGATGGTGGCACAATTAGTATTGTTTCTGATTCTCTAGAAATAATTAATGATGGGGTTATTTCTAGTAATACAGTTGGAGAGGGAAAAGCAGGAAGTATAGATATCTCCACGGATAATTTAAGGCTACAAGACGGAGGAACAATTACTGTTAATAGTGCAGCAACAGGAGAAGCAGGAGATATTAATATTCAAGCTCAATCTTTATTTCTAGATAATAGTAGTTCCCTCTCTGCTATAACTGAACAAAGTGATGGTGGAAATATTAATCTTCAGATCAAAGATACCCTAACACTCTTGAATCAAAGTAAGATATCTACCTCTGTGGGAGGAGATGGCAATGGAGGTAATATCACAATTGATACAAAGTTTTTAATTGCCTTACTAGAAGAAAATAGCGATATTACTGCTAATGCCGAATTTGGCGATGGAGGGAATATCTCTATTTCCGCGTTAGACGTCATTGGAATTCAATTTCAAGAAACAGAAACAGCCAAGAGTGATATTGCTGCTAGTTCGGAATTTGGTTTAGATGGAATAGTTGTGATTAGTGGTCCTGATACTAGTATTAGTCGAACTTTAATTGATGCAACTCCTCCTGATGTAATTGATGCTAACAATATATTTACGAACAATTACTGTAAAATAAATCAAAATAGTAAGTATATTGTAACTGGGCGTGGCGGTCTTCCTTTAGCTCCCGAACGAGAAATTTTACCAGAATATACTTGGGAAGATTGGCGAGTTATAGAGCAAGATACGTCTGATAATAATCCTACTGTTTCTAATAACAATATATCTTTAGCATCTCCTAAAAATAGTTCTCATCCCCAACGGACATCTCCCGATTTTGAGGAAACCTCAAAATCCGTGTCCTCCAAAATTAATCCGATTCAAGGATGGATGGTTAATCAGCAAGGTCAAATCGTATTAACAGCCAATCCGATAATGGTTACTCCCCATGCTGCTACTACTAAAACCCCTGGTTGTAGCTAATGCAAAAAGATTATTAGTGGAACCTCACTTCTCACTCCTCACTCCGAATTCCTCAGTCACGTTAGTGGGCGAAAAAGCCTGTAAATAGTAGAGGGATCAGGATTAAAGCAGACACTATTAAGAGTAAAGTTCCTGCATCTACATCAATTTCATTTCTGGGAGGTTGATTCGGGTTATTCATTTTATTTTTTATCCTCTAAACAGTTTTTATGCCTTAAGGACATATAAACTGCAACTATACGAGAATTATAAATCTTCCCTAGTCAGTTCCGTCAAATACTTTAAAAAAGTTGACTACAAAGATAGCATACACCAGCACTACCTAAAGGAACAGTAAGATTATCAATTCCCAGTTTAGAAAAAGCTTCTAAAGCCGTAGCAATTACCGCAACGATTCCTGCAATTAACCAAGTTTGTCCGCTATTTTCTTGAGCCAATAATAAAATTAAACTGATAACAACAAAACTAGTCAAAGCCATTGCGAGAGAACCTTCCCAGCTTTTATTAATATCAAAAACTCGATAAGAATGTTGACCAAAACGTTGACCAATAATAGCAGCCATTCCATCTCCCCATGCCATAACTAAAATACCGATCGCCGTATATTGGGGATAGTCACGCCAGAAAACAGCAGCTAAAATACCAATACTAATAGCATAGAACAGTGTACCTAAGCTTTTTCTGCCCACACTGTTAATACTCGGAAGAATCGGTAAAAAATAAGAAGTCAGGGCAATTATAGATGCGATCGCAGCAGCAGCGACAATGATCCAAGTCGAGATATGCAACCACCAAGCTAATAAAATTACATTACCACTACCAATATGGACAACTTTCCTGGTTAACTCTGGATCATCAGTAATAGAACGACTCAGTACTTCAGCAATAATAACCAGAATTGCAAGATAGATAAAGATAATAGTCAGGGGATAGAAAGATTGATTAAAATAGTTGGTGATTAAATGTTGCATAATTATTCCCAAGGGCTTCTCAAGATTTTACGACAAGGGAATCGAGAGTAAATAATAATTTGTTTTTTGCTCAACTACTCTAATAGCCAGCCGAACAATTCCCCTAAAGTTAACTGAAAAGACTTGGCAAAATCAGGTACGGGTAAAACATCTGTAGCTACTTCAAAAAATGCGGGTTGTTGCTTAGGAAAATAGACTAATACAGACTGTACGCTAGGATCGATGAGCCATCCTAATTGTGTACCATTGTCTAAACAATGCAGAATATTCTTAGTAACTTTCGTTTGGTTTTGATCTGGAGAGAGAATCTCAATCATCCAATTTGGTGCTGCTTGGAAAGAATCGGCTATTTCACCATTGTCGTCTCGGGGTATTCTATTCCAGGTAAACACAGTTACATCTGGTACAATGGAACGTCCACTGAAGGTGCATCTTAGTTCGGGAAAAGCACGAGCAATTTTTTGAGATTTTAGTGTTCCATTTAAGGCAATAATAAGTTCTCCTTGAATTGTACTATGTTTCCCTTTGGGCATTGGTTTTTCAATAATTTGACCGTCGATATATTCGCTGGCTGGTTTGGTCTCTGGCAATGCAAGAAACTCTTCTAAAGTGATAGGTTTAGATGGTGTTCTTACCATAGTTACGTTTGGCTCTAAAATGCCACAATACTTAGTTGTATTTTAGTACTAGAGTTTAGACTAAAAAATTGAAGATATAATCAGGCAAATAAACCAGAAGTTTAGCAACGCCTTTTGGAAATGAATCAACCTGAAGCACAATGGCAATTAGTTCCTTCTCCTGAAGTACCCCAATGGTTCATCGATGCCGTCAGACTTCATCATCCTAATACCCATAGTAGTTATGCAGCACAATTATTGTGGCAAAGGGGAATTAGAAGCAAGGAACAATTGCTAGGTTTTATTGATGCAGATTACTATCAACCTACTCCTCCTAGTGCTTTTGGAGAAGAGATGGAATGGGCAATTTCTAGGTTAAGACAAGCCAGAGAGAGAGGAGAAAGAGTTAGTATTTGGGGGGATTTTGATGCGGATGGGGTTACTTCTACCAGTGTTTTATGGGAAGGGTTAGGAGAGTTTTTTACCCAAGGTAGTCAGTTAGATTATTACATCCCTAACCGTCTGACAGAATCTCATGGTTTAAATTGTACTGGAATTGAGCGCCTTGCAGTATCGGGGACTAAGTTAATTGTGACTTGCGATACTGGAAGTACCAATCTAGAAGAAATTAACTATGCAGCCGAGTTAGGTATTGATATTATTGTTACCGATCATCACACCTTACCTGATACTAGACCACCAGTAATTGCTATTATCAATCCTCGTTACTTACCTAAAGATCATCCCCTATATCATCTTTCGGGAGTAGCAGTAGCTTACAAACTAGTAGAAGGGATGTATGCAGCTTTACCCCATATTCCTCAGCAATCTATAGAAAATCTTTTAGACTTAGTAGCTATTGGCTTAATTGCGGATTTGGTACAGTTAACAGGAGACTGTCGCTATCTCGCACAACGAGGTATTCAGCGACTAAGAAAACAAGCTATACCCGATACAGCTTATCGTCCTGGGGTCAGTCGTCTATTAGAATTTTGTAAGGGTGCAGGCGATCGCCCGACTGATATTTCTTTTGGTTTAGGACCTAGAATCAATGCAGTGAGTAGGATTCATGGGGATGCTAGTTTTTGTGTAGAATTGCTTACCAGTAGAGATCGGGAAAAATGCGATCCCTTGGCTTCAGAAACGGAATTAGCTAATACTCGCCGTAAGTCTCTGCAAAAAGATACCACAGAAAGCGTTAAAAGAAAATTAGAGTTAGTCGATCTTTCTACTACTTCTGTTATTGTGCTAGAAGACCCTCAATGGCAAGGGGGAGTTTTAGGTTTAGTAGCAGGACAAATTGCCCAAGAATACGGTCGTCCCACTATTTTATTAAGTAGTACGGAAACTGACTCAGGTTTAATATTAGCCAGAGGATCGGCGCGGTCAGTTAATAATATTGATTTATATCAATTAGTAAAATCTCAAGAACATTTATTACATCGTTTCGGGGGACATCCTTTTGCAGCAGGATTAAGCTTGGCTTTAGATGATTTACCTTTGTTTGCAGCAGGAATTAATCAGCAACTTAAACAGCAAGCAGATAGTTTGAATCTAAAGACTACTATTACAGCAGACTTAGAAGTAAAAGTAGCAGAGTTAGGAAAAAATTTATTTCGGGAATTAAACCTTATCGAACCTTGTGGCATGGGCAACCCCGTACCTAAACTATTAATTAAAAACTGTTATTTTAAAAATGTTTGGCACAATAACATTAAAGATAGAAAGGGAAATAAGATTCAATATATTAAAGCTACCTTTAATATCTTAGATAATTCTGTAACTAAAGGATTTCCTGGAGTTTGGTGGGGACATTACAAAGATGATATCCCTTTAGATATTCAATGTGATGTGATTGCAGAATTAGATTTTAACCCTTTTGAAGGAGAGTATGAGATTCGCTTAATTGGTCTAAGAAGAAGTGCGGAAAACTTTTCGTTTCATTCCAGACAATCTCCCTCAGAACTTATTGTCGATCTGCGTCAACAAGATGCAGCAATTAACAATATAAAAAGCTATAATTCATCATCTATTGTTCTGGAAAAATGTCCTTTAACTTGGAACGAACTGCAACACAAATACCAAGAAGCGATCGCCTATAATAAAAAACTCATCTTAGCTTATAATCCTCCTGAAACCATTGAACCTAAAAATATCTGGCGACAACTAATAGGTATTGCTAAATATCTTAGTCGTACAGGAAAAACTGTTACTAAAGAACAAATAAAAAATAAATTAAATTTCAGCGATCTCACTTTGGCTCTAGGATTACAAGCTTTGAGTAAAATGGGCTTTGTTTATGACCAACAAGAAGATTATTACCAATTTAGTTGGCAACAAGCTGCTATCGACACTGATAGTAACCAAGTCATTAGCGAGTTTTTGAATGCGATCGCAGAGGAGCAATTTCAACAGCAATATTTTGCCAAGATTCCAACCAATATAATTAGTAACTTCTGTGAATCTGGGAATACTGTGTCGTAATTAAAATAAATTAAGCAATAGCTTTTTTATCCTGTTAAACAGGGAAAAATACAGCAGGAGAAAGATTAAAAAATTGAGCTAATTCTTGAATATGACGCACTGTTAACTGTCGTTTTTCATTTAAAATATCGGAGATAATAGACTCAGTTTTTAAAATAGGTACAAGGTCTTTTTGGCGCAGTTCTCTTTCTTGAATTAAAACTTTTAATAATTCTATACCATAAATATCAGGAATTGGCTCTTGTACTTGCTCGTATTCAAAAACTAATACTCCTAATACATTGAGATAGTCTAATTCTTCCGAGCTTAATTCATTGCTGTCAAGCAAACGATCTATCTGAGCTTGAGTAGCTTCTAGCTGTTCTTCATTGGTGATAGTACGAGGAGGGAATTGTTGTAATAATTTAATGTATTTGTCACTCATAAATTTATTGGTAGCTGTATAAACTATTGATGTTCCATTAATTAACCTAAAAATAAATTGTTAATTACTGATACCAATCATCTTTTTTCCAATCTCCCTTATCATATTCAGCATGGGTTAAGACATTCCGAATAAATACTTTATTCCGCTTAAAATCAACATAGGTAATTAAACAAAATTTGTTTCCTCCAATATTAAATACTACAAAGTTTTTTACCAAATCTGCTGAGGGAAAGGTTTGACGAATATCATTTAAACTTTGCCATCGATGTTGTGTGGTTAATTTATACCAATATCGTAAACTGGTCTCTGCATTGGGATGATTGCGCCAAAATTGTTTGAGCCTATTTTGTGAGATGACGTGCATCTAATCTCCTTTGTTAGTTGACTTTCATTAGCTCTTTCTCCTGTATCTGTTTTGAGGTCACTTGCCTTATCTTAGCAAATTGCGAAGTTAAAGCTTAATACAATTATGGGCTATTTTCTGTTTTTAAAATCAAGGGTATTGTTTGTATTTCGTGATTGCACTTTGGTTCTAGGATTACAAGCTTTAAGTAAAATTGGTTTTGTCTATTCCCAACAAGAAGATTTTTACCAATTTACTTGGGAACAAGCTGTTATTGATAAGTAAGGTTTATAAGCTTTGTGGGTGCTATAACCAATAGCTAACAGCTACCTTTAACCTTTTCCTTTTTAATCTACAATCTCAAAAGCATTTTTCAGATAATCTTTGATGATTAATTTTGCTCCATCTTGCTCTTTTTGATACGTAACTAAAGCCACATCAAAGCGACAATAATATTCTGCTAGGGGAGGATGTTTAGCCAAAAATAATTGTGCTGTTTGATAAATTTTCTGCTGTTTAGCCAGAGAAAGAGCTTTTAAGCCTCCTTCATCCCAATTATTGTCGCTGCGAGTTTTGACTTCAACGAAAACTAAAGTGTTACTAGACTCATTTTCGGCAATAATATCTATCTCACCCCAACGACAACGCCAACGATAGTGTCTGATGGAATAGCCTTGAGATTGCAGCCACTCAGCAACTATCTGTTCTCCTAATTCGCCAATGGTTGTCATTAATTTTAGTAAGATTTTAATCAGTATTAATAAGTAGTCGGAATTAGTCGAGAAAGATGAACCATTACCAGAAAATAAGCTTAATTGCTACTAAAACTATAATATCGTGCCTAATTGCGATAATTGCTGTCAGTACTTGGATCACACCAGCTTTAGCCATCGACTATAACAAGCAAACCTTGACAGGCAAAGACTTTTCCCATCAAGATTTAACCGATGCCAGTTTCGATCATAGCAATTTACGAGGTAGTGATTTTAGCTACTCTAATGTTCAGGGAGTCCGTTTTTTTGGGGCAAATTTAGCATCAGTAAATTTTGAAGGTGCGGATCTCAGAAATGCTGATCTAGAATCAACTCGCATGACCCGTGTTAATTTAAATAATGCAATACTAGAAGGCGCATTCATGACCAATGTAATGCTACAGGGTGCAACTATTGAAGGTGCAGATTTTACAGGTGCTTTATTGCGTCCTACTACAGAAGAAATGCTGTGTGAAATAGCAACAGGAACAAATCCTACTACGGGAAGAAACACTAAAGATACTTTATTCTGTCCGTGAACTACCTACACTGAATCAAAGATTTTGTACGTAGGGCTTCTGCCAGGTTAAGCTAACTTTACTTGATACTCAACACCTTGTAAGGTGGGCAATGCCCACCCTACTGTTGAAAAAATATTAACTGAACAATATTGGGGTGTATTTCGCCCTACCTGTTACAAAAATAAGCAAATAAAAATGTCACAATAATAATATTTAGCTCTTAATTAGTAGCATTACAAGTTACCATCACAAGTTATAACATCATCTAGCGTGAACTTTAATTCTTCTATCTCTCAACAATTAGACTTAAAACAACTATTTCCTTTTGAATTAGACGACTTTCAAAAAAAAGCGATCGCCGCCTTGGATGCAGATAAATCAGTGGTAGTTTGCGTCCCTACAGGTTCAGGAAAGACTTTGATAGGAGAATACGCAATTCATCGTGCTTTGAGTCGAGGGAAACGGGTTTTTTACACTACACCGCTAAAAGCTCTTTCTAATCAGAAATTTCGCGATTTTCAAAGCCAATTTGGGCAAAAAGACCCCAAACAAGTTGGTCTAATTACTGGAGATATCTTAATTAATCCTGATGCTGCTGTGGTGGTAATGACCACAGAGATTTTCCGTAATATGCTCTATGAAACCCCAATTGGTCAAGTGGGTACTTCCCTGGAAGCGGTAGATGCGGTAGTACTAGATGAATGTCATTATCTCGGAGATCGAGGTCGGGGTACAGTATGGGAAGAGTCGATTATTTACTGTCCTCCCCCAATTCAATTAGTTGCCCTTTCTGCTACCATTGGGAATCCTGAAGAGTTAACAGACTGGATGAGACTGGTGCGTTCAGCTAAAGGGAAAAATAAACAGTACAATTGTCAACTGATTAACTCCGATTTTCGCCCTGTTCCCCTGCGCTTCTGGTTTTGCGGTCGCCAAAACATCTATCCTTTACTAGATAGTAAGCAAGTCAAACTTAATCCCAAACTCAAATCCTTACTTCCCAAGCAACAAGGAAAAAAACGCCGACTTAAAGTAAAAGACTGTCCTCGAATTAATCAGGTGCTACAGCATCTCAAAAATCGGGATATGCTTCCTGCTATTTATATTATCTTTAGTCGTCGGGGATGCGATCGCGCTGTAGAACAACTAGATTATTTAGTTTTGACTACCACGGAAGAAGCGCAACAAATCGAATATTTCCTGTTAGAGTTCTTTTTAGGCAATAATCCTGATTTACAGCAAGCACTACTAGAATATTTAGCTACTACAGATACTAAACTACAAGTTTTAATCCAAGATTATTTCGCTAACAATGCTGATGCAGAGTATCATTTAGCTGCTTATCTTACTGATAATCCCAATCAAAGATACTTACTCTGGCAATTTCTCACCGCACAATCCCAGGTAGTCAAAATTGAACAAGTTGAACCCTTACTCAGGGGTATTGCTTCCCACCACGCAGGATTATTACCAGCTTGGAAAGAATTAGTAGAAAGACTATTTGAGTTGGGCTTAGTCAAGGTAGTATTTGCCACTGCAACCCTCGCAGCAGGGATTAATATGCCAGCCCGTACCACCGTAATTTCTGCTCTATCTAAGCGTACCAGTGAAGGTCACAGTATGCTTACTCCTTCCGAGTTCCTGCAAATAGCAGGAAGAGCAGGACGCAGAGGGAAAGATAAAATGGGTTATGTTGTCACTGTTCAAACTCCCTTTGAAGGAGCAAAAGAAGCAGTTTTTCTGGCAACTTCTGGCGCAGAAGACCTCAGAAGTCACTTTACACCTTCCTACGGGATGGTACTAAACTTACTTCAGAAACATAGCCTCTCAGAAGCCAAGGAACTACTAGAAAAAAGCTTTGCCGAATATTTAGCCCAAAAAAAACTGGCTCCCGAACAGCAGGCGATCGCAGATATCACCACTAACCTAGCTAAATTGGATATAGAGTTAGCTTCTATCCCTTTGTCTGACTTGAATAGTTATCAAAAACTCAAGGCAAGAATCAAAGAAGAAAAAAGACTATTAACTCTGCTGCAACAGCAAGCAGAAGCAACTCAAAAGAAAGCCATCAAACCCTTAATAGGTCTCTTATCTCCAGGAAAAATCGTCGGACTTAAGGGTAAACATATACGAGTCCATTCTCCCCTAGCCGCGGTACTCGTAACTAAGATACCAGGCTCAGGAAAAGCAGATAATTTAGTCTGTCTCGGAGCAGATAATTACTGGTATATTGCAGCTAATGTAGATATTGCAGAAATCAATGAAGGCTCAATTCCTCAAGAACTATTGACTCAAATTCCCCTACCAAATTTAGATAATTGTCGTCTAGGCAAGTGGGCAAAAGGAGAAGAAACAACTAATATTATTGCTGCTAGGATTAGTGATTATGTAATTCCCACTTCTGCTGCACCAGAAGTCCAACAGCAACAACAAAAAATCGCAGCACTCCTACAAAATCTCGACCTTCATCCCTTGCAGAAATGGGATAATCCGGGAGCGATTCTTAAAAAACATCAAAAAAGGCTATCTTTTACTGAAAAACTGCATCGATCGCAAATTAAGTATCAAAAACATAAATCCAATCAATCCTATTACTGGGATGACTTTCTGAACCTGATTAAAGTTTTGCAAGAATTTAAAGCCCTTGATGGATACACTCCTACAGAGTTAGGAAAAGCAGCAGCCACAATTCGGGGTGATAATGAACTATGGTTAGCTTTAGCAATGATGTCAGGGGAACTAGAATACCTCGAAACCCATCACCTAGCAGCAGCTATCTGCGCCCTAGTTACTGAATCTCCCCGTGCTGATGTATGGTGCGAATATGCACCACCAGTGGAAGTATTAGAAGCTTTGGGAATACAAAAGCGGGAGTCTGAAGGAAACCAAACATCCGTCTTACGGGAAATTCGCCCTTATCTTTTTCAAACCCAACATCGTTATGGAGTCAATTGTCCTATCTGGCGTGAATATGAACTAATCGGATTATGCGAACAATGGGCGTTAGGAATTGACTGGAATGAACTATGTGAAAATACCAATCTTGCAGAAGGAGATATTGTAAGGATGTTGCGACGTACCATTGATGTTCTTTGGCAAATTCCCCAAATTCCCAATATTTCAGGAATTTTACTCAGTAATGCTAGAGATGCTGTCTCTAGTATGAAACGGTTTCCTATTTAACCCAAGTCGTTAGTTACAACTCTAAATTTGATCTAAGGGGTCAAGATCAATGTTTCTAAGGAAAAAGATCAGTGTTTCTACTGAAAAAAATCAGTAATATTTATCTAAGATCAGTAATTTTTCGGTAAAAATTTTTCTGGGATAATAATATTTTTATAAATAGCAACTTGAGTTATTCAGCTAATTTCTCTGATGGGTTAACATTATAAATTCAGCCGATTAATCAATATTTATCAATATTTATGGGTGAGAAGGTCTTAGTTACGGGTGGTGCGGGGTATATTGGTTCTCATACGGTAAAGCAGCTAGGGGAAGCTGGCTATGATATTGTTATTTACGATAATCTCTCTACAGGTCTGTATCACGCTATTGTGTACGGAGAGCTAGTAGTCGGAGATCTTAACGATTTTCAAGTCTTATCCCAAGTTTTTGCTCAACATCAATTTGACGCAGTATTACATTTTGCAGCTAGTATATCTGTTCCAGAATCTTTACAAAAACCCTTAGCCTACTATGCTAATAACACTCGTAATACTCTGAATCTCTTACAATGTTGTCAGCAATTTGGGGTAAATAAGTTTATTTTTTCTAGTACCGCAGCAGTCTATGGGGAAACTCAGGAATCTTCTGTTAAAGAATCTTCCCCCACTCTACCAGTAAATCCTTACGGTCGCTCCAAGCTAATGAGTGAGATGATCTTACGGGATTATAGTCTTGCGTCAGATTTAAAGTATGTGGTTCTGCGCTACTTTAATGTTGCAGGCGCAGACTCTTCTGGTAAGATTGGTCAGTGCAGTAAAGCATCTCATCTGATTAAGCTTGCTTGTGATGCTGCGTTAGGTTTGCGTCCTAGGGTAAATATTTTTGGCACAGACTACCCTACCCATGATGGTACAGGAGTGAGAGACTATATCCATGTAGAAGATTTAGCTTCTGCTCACATCTGTGCTTTATCCTATCTCAAGACTAATTCCGAAAACCAAATTCTGAATTGTGGTTACGGTAAGGGTTACAGTGTTAGGGAAGTATTAGAGAAAGTAA
>JASJEK010000295.1 GCA_030064915.1 Xenococcaceae cyanobacterium MO_234.B1 | reverse complement strand
CAACTGTACTTGAAGCTTCCTAGGCAAGCGATAAGTAACTATGATGATCAAATATCTATTGGTCAAGATTTGTCACTCAGTAATCAAAAGCGTTATGCTGTTGAAGCTCGCGTAAAATGGTTAAATCCCAATAATTCTCTTCCTAGTGCGATCATTTCTCTTTGGGCAAGAAACCCAGATCAAGAAACTTTTTCTGGCAAGGATTTTCATATTGTTGCTGATGCTGATGGTCAAACACAATATGAAAGACTCAGGTTTGAATTTACACCTAACGAAGACGGTACCGTTCGCGTTTGGTTAGGATTATATACTCACATTGATGGGATAGATGATACTGAAATCTACGTAGATGATTTTAAAATTATTGAGATAGGTGATGCTATCGTGGACAATGATCCGAGGACAGGTAATCTGATAGAGAATGGTGATTTTTCCCAAAATAGCGGTTGGCAAATAGCTAGGAATAATCCCCGGAATGTTGAAGGTCTCACCCAATCTATTGAATCTGGCAAGTTGCGTCTGGAATTACCAGGAACGAATATTCCGGATTATCTTAACAACACATGGGCAGGGGTCTATCAAACGGTAAAACTCTACGAAGGCGTAACCTATGAACTCTCTGCCGACTTTGACCGTGATGTACCACTCAATGATCAAACACGTACAATTATGAATGTCTTTGCCTATAGACCAAAAACCTATTCTGACACAGGAGAACTTATTTTGGATGAAGAGTGGATTGGACCTGTAGATTACGACTTTGATTGTAGCGAACCGGGAGATACTTGCATAAATGATAACCATCGCAAGACATTTACATTTACCCCCACCGAAACAGCCGACTATATAATCACCTTTAGAGTCTTTGGCTGGGCTAATAACGGAGTCCCTGTCAAGGTTGATATCGATAATGTTGATTTACAGGTAAAACGCTAAAATCATTAGACTTCTTGCAGAAGTCAGGGGAAAGGGAAAAGGGGAAAGGGTAAGGCTCAATTTTCATTCCCCGCGCAAGGGGAGATTTTAAGTTATTTTTTGAGTTGGGATGGTGGTTAGATATCCTTGAAACCCTCATTCTTTCCTAAAAAAAATCATAACTCCGAATTCAAGGGGCTGTCCGATGAGGTTTCCTCATCGGTTTATATGCCCTGTCGAACTCAGAACTCCGAACTCCCGTTTACCGAGGTTTATCGAACTTATGCAAGAGACGACCATGATAGCGATCGCTTTTTTAAGCAACGTAAAAAATATGTTTGATTGTTTTCTTAATGGTTTGTCAACTGTAATAGCGTAGTTGCTCAACGGTCAGTCTCTCACTCTTGGGCGTCTATTTCCTTCTCTCCTCAATCATTTCAAGGATTTAGTTTTTTCTAATTCTTCCTGATTGTAAAAAATCTACCCTTGTGAGGGGCGACCCCTGGCTCGACCCCTAACTATACGGAATCCATCTTAAAAAACATCGATTGCCGTGCTGTTCTGTAATTTCTGCGCCTAACCGATTGTAAAAACTAAGCCCACGGGAATTTCGAGCATCAGCATTCCAAGCTAGATGAGTACAGTTATTTTCCTTAGCAATTTGAGCTAGTTTACCCATTAATGCTGCTCCTGCACCTTGGCTTCTCATCTCTGCATCTACATACAGATCATCAAGCCAAACGCTTGGCTGACCTACAAATGATGAGTATCTAAATCCATATAATGCAAATCCTACTGCGCACCCTGAAACCTCTGCAAACAAAACGTAAGAAAAAGGAATTGCTCCAAAAAGCGTAGTTCGTAGTTTGTCTTCCGATACTTGCAATATATCGGAAAAGGCACCAATATTTCTGTCAAATTCTGATTTCTTTTGAATGAATGAGAAAATAAGCGATACATCATTAGGATGAGCAGATCTGACTTTCATAGATCAATGATCAATATATGACGCTTCAGAATTTCTTCTCACAGTTTAACTTAATCAGGGCTATTTTATTAGACCTCCTGCAAAAGTGTTAATCAATTGACAAATTGTTCTTCAAAAAAAGCTCGTAATTATAAATTCTGGTTCTGTTACCCAAAAAGAAAAGAACCAAACCACCCAAATGGAGCAAGAGGGAAATCTTAGACGGCGTCTTGTATCAACTAAAAAATGGTTGTAATTGGTGTGATTTACCCAAAGACTTACCTCCATACTCCACAGTATTTTGGCATGACAAATAGTGGTGATCGCGCTCTTTGTGAGCTACTGAAGTTGGCATTAAGCAGAGGTGGAATTCGTCACAAGTTAAGGTTGTGTACCATTTGTCAATTACTTGGTTACAAACTATTACTGAGTGTCAAAGTGGTTGCTAATTAAGGTTTTTGAGATTTTTAGTTTTTTGCGATCGCCTAATTCATTAATTTTGCGATCGCAAAAAACTCGCTCCTCAAGGACAAGTCATCCAATCACAGCAAGGAATGGAAAGCTTGGTAAAGATTAATAGGAGGCATTTTTGAGTTAATCTTAATCTAATGCCTGATTTTACCTTGATTGGGGTAATTTTTTAAGTTTAGTATTTTTGGTTGTTTCTTTCGTCAAACTTTAGTCTAAACTTCAGCTAATTTTCAATCCCTAATTCCTAATCCCAAAACTCCACTTCTAAAACTGGACGAGGTTTATTTTACGATGATCCAAGCAGAGGAATTTGTAGAAGCAGCACGCAATTTCGGCTTTAGCTGGTACGGAGGTGTACCATGCTCCTTTCTCACCCCCTTTATCAACTATGTGATTAACGACACCCAACTTACTTATATTTCCTCCGCCAATGAAGGAGATGCGTTAGCCACAGCAGCAGGAGCAGCCATTGCGGGGAAAAAAGCTGTAGTGATGATGCAAAATTCTGGTTTAGGGAATGCTGTGAATCCCCTTACCTCCTTAACTTATACCTTCCGAATTCCGCTGTTGCTAATTTGTACCTTGCGAGGCGATCGCAGACTTAAAGATGAACCCCAACATCAACTCATGGGGCAAATAACAGATAAATTGCTGGAAAATATGGCTATCCCCTGGGAATATTTTCCTACAGAAGCAGCAGAGATTCCTGCCGTTCTGCAACGCGCCACCACCTACATGAGCCAAGAACGTCGTCCCTATGCCTTAATTATGCGTAAGGGAACAGTCGCACCCTATGCACTCAAGCGTGCTGCTATCCCTACCCGTAATCCGGGAACAAGTAGTAATACGAATTTAAACCAAAACTTTTTTACAGGTAGCAAAGAACAACGAGTTTACCGTAATCAAGCAATACAGGAGATTTTGAAACATACTAATCTAGAAAATACCGTAGTCATTGCTACTACTGGATACACGGGACGGGAACTGTTTGCTAGTGGTAGTCAACCAAATCATCTCTACATGGTAGGGTCGATGGGGTGTGCTTCCTCCTTGGGATTGGGACTGTCCTTAGCCCGTCCCGACTTGCAAGTGGTGGTAATTGATGGAGATGGTGCTGCATTGATGCGAATGGGTAACTTTGCTACCATTGGCACTTACGGTGGTTCTAACTTGATTCATATCCTCTTAGACAACGAGGCTCACGACTCCACAGGGGCTCAAGCTACAGTTGCTGCTGGTATCTCTTTTGCCAAAATTGCTGAAGCCTGTGGTTATGGCATAACCATAGCAGGAGACGACCTTTCGTTATTAGAGGTTCTATTTACTACAGATAGCCAAGACAAACCCAAGTTTGCCCATCTCAAAATTCTTCCAGGAACTCTTGACAACCTACCTCGCCCTAATCTTCACCCAGAAGCAGTTTTACAACGTTTGATGACTCACATTGGTTCTAGTTTGGCAAAATGATTCTACTCAATCCCGGCCCTGTTAATTTAAGCGATCGCGTCCGTAAAGCCCTGTTAAATCCCGATCTGTGTCACCGCGAAGTGGAATTTTCTCAACTTCAGATCAGAATCCGCCAACAACTACTCCAAGTTTATAACCTTCCACAAGAAGATTGGGCGGCTGTGCTACTTACTGGTTCTGGTACAGCAGCAATGGAAGCAATGGTTACTAGCCTTGTCCCTAGAGACAGAAAATTGCTAGTAATTGAAAACGGTGTTTATGGGGAACGAATATCTAAAATTGCTAAAATCCACGGGATTGCATACCTAACACTTCACTATTCCTGGGGTGATGAAATCAAGCTTCAGGAATTGGTAGAACTCCTCGCTCAAAACCCCGATATTTCCCACCTTTCTGTTGTCCACCACGAAACCACCACAGGAAGACTGAATAATTTGGCACAACTAGCAACCATTTGTCGAGAACACCAGATTCAACTATTAGTAGATGGGGTGAGTAGTTTTGGTGCAGAGGAACTCAACTTTGAGGCTTGGGGCATTACCGCTTGTGCTGCGACAGCTAATAAATGTCTCCATGGTATTCCCGGAACAGCCTTTGTCATCGTCAGGCGAGATGCCCTACCACCGAAAGATACCATCCCCCGCACCTTATATTTAGATTTGGGCACTTATTGCCAAAAACAAGATGGGGGTGGAACACCTTACACCCAATCAGTGCAGTCATTTTATGCCTTAGCAGAAGCCTTAGCAGAATTTGCCGAAGCCGGAGGTTGGCAAGCCAGACATAAGTATTACAGCCAACTCGCCAACTTAGTCAGGGATGGATTGTTAGCAATGGGAATTAAACCCCTACTTCCCCCAGAAAGTTCATCGGTTGTTCTCAATGCTTATTATCTGCCAGAGGGTATAAATTATGAAGAATTCCACGATCGCTTGAAAGCACGGGGTTATGTGATTTATGCTGGTCAGGGAAATCTTACCCGCTCTATCTTTCGAGTATCGACTATGGGGGCTATTACCCATGCTGACATGGAAAGATTTCTTGATGTTGTCAAAAACGCGATCAATCGGTAGTTGAGAATATGCTGATACACCAAGCGATCTCACTTTTTCTGATTTTTCTGATTTTTCTTAATTGTAAAAAACCTACCCTTGTGAGTGTAGGGAGTTCCCCATTTCCCCAAGTCCCGTGCTTCCCCATACTTCCACCAATAAAGTGCTTATCCGAACAGTATTGAGTACACAGCCCCTCAAATTTCCCGTCTCTGCGAACTCCAAACTCACCTTAACTGGAGATAATCCGTAACACTCGTTGGGGGTCATCTAATTCTCCAACTATCTTTTTGACTGGCTCAGGATATATCCTGACTAGGGTAGGAGTCGCAGATATGTGATTAACTTCTGCTTGTTCAGGATTTTTGGTAATATCAATTATCTTGAGGGTGTAAGGGCTACTAAGTCCTTGTTCGAGAACTTGATGAATGCTATCCAAAGTTTTTTCTAGGTTGAGGTTATCACTAGAAATAAATAGTCTTAGAATATAACCATCTCTGTAAGAAGCAATTGAGGGAGATGGGGCTGTCTTCGCTGTTGGTTGGAGATTAATGGAGGGAACAATCTTGATTTTGGGATTCTGGGGGTCGAGTTTAATAATTAAATCTTTTTCTTGCCATAGAGCAGAAAATTGCGGACGATAGGTTTCTAAGATAGCAGGGTTACAATGTTCTTCTTGCCAAGGTGCAACTTGCCAGGGTGTTTTTGTTTCAAATAAAACTTGTAACAAGGGAAGATATCGTTTGACAGCAGGATAAAGTTCTGCGGAAACTTCTATTTTTCCAGTACGGGGATTTAACCAACGATCTACAGTAGCTGTATAGCCTGGAACTAAAAAATGGGGGGGTTCGGGTAATCCAAAAACTTCTTGCAGACAAAGGCATAAATGAAGATGCCATCGGTCTTGTTTATTTGGGTCTATGGTATAGAATAAATCTCCCCCTGGAGTAAACAAGGCGATCCCTTTAAAAATTTGAGGTAAAGAAGATTGGCGATCACTCAACTTCAACTATTGATGAATCTGATGAATCTGTTAAGAATTCTACCATTTTATGGTATTGGACGAAAGCGAGGCACTGCGCAGCGCGCTGCGCGGTCGCAAATTGGTCGACTCCTGAAATCTCGCTCCCTAAAATGAATCAAGTTGAAATGTACAGAAACCTGTGCGCTAAAATATTTTAGTTTTCGGCTTCTCTCCAACCTATAATCGCAGCCAATGATTTGGGATTGCTATATTTTCTATTTCATCTAGCTACTTATTAATAAATGCCTTATCAAAAAAAATTACAATTAATTCCAGCATTTTTAACTAATAAAACAACCATAAAAATATCTTGGATAATTATTATTTCTGGTATTGTCAATAGACTAATTCAGTATATTTATAACCGTTCTCTTTGGGCTGATGAGGCAGTACTTGCCCTTAATATAGTTGAGCGTTCTTATATTGAATTAACTCAACCGTTAGATTACGATCAGGTTGCTCCAATTGGGTTTTTATGGATTGAAAAATTCTTAGTTAATCTTTTAGGTAATAATGAATATGTTCTCAGATTATTTCCTTTAATAGCAGGCATTGTTAGTTTATTCATTTTTGCTATAATTGCCCGTCGTTATCTAAAGAATCTTGGTAGTGTAATAGCAATTTTATTATTTTCTAGTATATCTTCTATTGTTTACTACTCTACAGAAGTCAAGCAATATTCTACTGATATTTTAATAGCTTTATTACTCTGTTATTTACTAGCACCCTATGGCAGAAAAAAAATAACTACATCCCAAACAGTTATAACCATTCTTTTGGTAGTAATATTTTTATGGCTTTCCCATCCAGCAATCTTTATTTTTGCAGCTATGGGATTAGTCGAGTTAGTCACTGTTATTCTCAATAAAGATACTAATATATCAAAGCGAAAAGTCATTATTTATGCCAGTGGTTTATTGAGTTTTTGTATATTTTATTTTGGGTTTTTAAACCAAGCTAATGACAATCAGGACTTATTTAATTCCTGGGAAGATGCTTTTCCTAATCATCCATTAAATATTATTTGGTACTTAGATGCTTTTGGCCAATTTTTCTATAAGCCTTTAGGTTTTGAATACTATAAGCTTTTAGGTTTTGAAATTAACTTAGACGTAGTAGCGATCGCGTTATTTCTTCTTGGATGTTTTTCCTATTTCCATAAAAACACAATTATCTTATGTACCCTACTATTTCCTCTCTTAACTACCTTTGCTGGTGCTGGGTTACATTTATATCCTTTTAGAACTCGTGTTGTCTTATTTCTGGCACCTTTTTTTATTATCGCGATCGCAGAAGGGATAAACTGGATCGCCACACTAAAACTTCATCGTGTAATTGCAATTTTCTTAGCTTGTTTAATCACCCTAACTATTGCTGCTCCTGTGGTCGAATCTAGCATGACTTTTGTCAAACCAAAGCAAAAAGAAGAAATAAAAGAAGTTCTTAACTATATCCGACAAAGAGAACAACCTCAAGATATTTTATACATTTATCAAAGAGGAATTTATCAGTTTTTATATTATGCCGAAAAATATGGTTATCGTCCAGGAGATTATATTTTAGGGGTAGATGATCTAGATATTTATGATGGTAAAAAATTGTCAGAAGCAGAATGGCAGAGATATAAAAAAGATTTAGATAACTTACGAGGAAATTCCCGTGTTTGGGTCCTATTTTCCCACTTAAATCGTAATTCAGAATATAAACCAATCAAAACCTATCTTGATACCATTGGCACAGAATTAGATCGGTTTGAAACTAAAGGAGCATTTGTTCACTTATACAATCTACACGAACCACGATAGAGATGGCAAAGCTCCAATAAACATTAAAGTAGAAGGAATCAGAATGCAGAAGACCTTATGCCTATAGACATAAGGGTGGTTAACCCCTGTTCTCAATGTGAAGAGTCAGGAGTATTTTATGCTTGTATAGTTTTGTGTTTTACGCAAGAGCATACTCACTAACTCGATCAAGATGAGAAATTAAACTACGGGATGTTTCAGAATGAGGGACTAAAGTATTCTCGATTTGTCTTAATTTTTTTATCTCATCAAATTTTATCCCCAATAGGCTTCTTAAAGAAGATAAGGTGTGCTCTTGGTACTCAGTAAATTCAATTTTATGAATTTCCTTGATACTTAATCTTCTGCCATAAGTAAACCCTAGGTCAAAAACTTTCAGATCGTCTTGATTGAATTTAAAGACAGAAGGATACAAGAAGTAACTGAAGATTTTATAAATTAGGAGATGAACCCAGTTGGTTTTAGGGTCACTCCCCATAGTAAATCCCAGAACAAAAGCTTCATCTTGGGGAGATTTATCTCTACCTAGAAGTATATGAATAATGTCATGATTATAAAGATTGACTTTTGCAGGCATGGGTACAGGGCTATCGGGATTTTCTAGTAACCAAACTAAAAAAGGAATATCCCATGCATCATCACCGTCTAGGGCTGAATAAATATCCTTTATTTTTAAATTGCCAATCTCAGAAGCAAAACTATTAACTAATTTAAAATCCATCTATAAACTCCAAAGCAATCAACAAAAATAAAAACTGATGCAGCATAAATCATTGTATTAGTATCTCTTTCTTGGATACTAGCCATTAAAAGCTGACTAGAACTCAAGGCTAGAAAAATAAACCCATATCCACTAAAAGACACCTTTGATGCAAGTAAAATGCCTCCTACCAAGGCACAAAAAATACTTGAGTATCTTAATATTTTAGAAAAAGAATCGCGTTTTACAGTCATGTCAGCCAATATTTAAACTAGTTTATTAATCCTTGTGGGATTTCTGTAATTTCTTACATATGATTAATTTTGTATCTAAAAATACTTTAACAGCAATTCAATTAAATTACTATAAAAAAACGTTGAACTTTTTTTTGATTCTTGGGGTTTAAAAATACAGAAACTTTATTTTATATTTCCTAGAAATTAACTATTTTAGATTTTATTACTATTGTTTAAAGTTAAGAAAAAACACTTAACTTCCGTAAAAATATGGATCAAGGATGCAGTTTATTTTAGAGAAACAATTGTTTTTACATATAATTTTTTACATATAATTACGTTGAAGTTAAACATCCTGATTGAGCCAGAGAGACTTCGCCATGTTCGTCATAAACGGAGTAACTGTGTAGCGGGGCTGT
>JASJEK010000294.1 GCA_030064915.1 Xenococcaceae cyanobacterium MO_234.B1 | reverse complement strand
TTACTAGCCCATTCCCAAATACCAAGACCCTTGGAGCAGTGCTTAATCGCTTCATCCATGTTCAGGTACTGGAGGTGCATCTGCTTGTCGGAGACAATGACATTTACGTAGTCAGTGCTGCGCAGGCAGTGGTCGGCTACCGACAGTAGGCAGTTAGCATCTGGGGGTAGGTAGACGCGAACAACTTCAGGACTCTTGTTGGCTACAACATCGAGGAAGCCAGGGTCTTGGTGGCTGAAGCCGTTGTGGTCTTGACGCCAAACGACAGAGGACAGCAGAATGTTCAGAGAAGAAACCGGAGCCCGCCAGGGAACATCGTGACAGCAGATGTCCAGCCACTTAGCATGCTGGTTAAACATTGAATCAATCACGTGGACGAAGGCTTCGTAGGTGTGGAAGAAGCCGTGACGTCCCGACAGGAGGTAACCCTCTAGCCATCCCATCAGAGTATGTTCGCTGAGCATTTCCATCACCCGACCATCAGGAGATAACATGCTGCCATCTTCATCTTCGGGAAGATAGTCTGCCAACCAAGTCTTCTTGGTAACTTCGTAGAGGGCTTGCAAGCGGTTGGAGGCAGTTTCATCCGGACCAAAGACTCGGAAGTTGTCCATGTTTCGGCGCATTACCTCCCGCAGCAAATTGCCAAGAGAGCGAGTGTTTTCCGCTTCGACCTGGCCAGGCTTGGGTACTTCCACCGCCAAATCACGGAAATCAGGCATGCGCAGTTCCTTGCGTAGCATACCGCCGTTGGCAACAAGGTTGGCACTCATGCGGCGATCGCCTTTGGGTGCTAGTTCCTTAAGTTCGGGGATCAGGGTACCGTTAGCATCAAATAGTTCCTCTGGCTTGTAGCTCTTCATCCACTCTTCCAGCATCTTGACGTGCTGTAGGTTGCTGTGCATGGCTCCCATTGGCACCTGGTGCGCCCGCCAGAATCCTTCTACTTTATGTCCGTCTACTTCTTTTGGTCCTGTCCAGCCTTTGGGAGTACGGAGAATAATCATCGGCCACATCGGACGTTTGGCAACACCTGTGCTACGGGCTTCTTGCTGGATTTCTCTAATTTTGACGATGCACTCTTCCATCACCGCAGCCATTTTCTGGTGCATCAGTTCTGGGTCTGACCCTTCAACTACATAGGGAGTATAGCCATAACCTTTGAAGAGATTTTCTAATTCTTCAGCACTGATCCGAGCGAGAATAGTAGGATTGGCAATCTTGTAACCGTTCAGGTTGAGAATGGGTAAGACTGCCCCATCGCGAATCGGATTCAGAAACTTATTAGAATGCCAAGCGGTTGCTAAGGGACCAGTTTCTGCTTCCCCATCCCCCACAACACAAGCAACGATTAAGTCGGGATTGTCGAAGGCAGCACCATAGGCGTGAGAAACACTGTAACCCAATTCACCACCTTCATGAATTGAACCAGGAGTTTCGGGAGTGACGTGGCTGCCAATGTGTCCGGGGAAGGAGAACTGCTTGAAGAATTTCTGCATCCCCTCTTCGTCTTCGCTTTTATCGGGATAAACTTCGGAATAAGTCCCTTCTAAGTATACAGGACCAAGAACTCCTGGCGCACCGTGTCCTGGGCCTGCCATAAATATGGCATTGAGGTCGTATTTATTAATTAACCGATTGAGATGGATGTAGGAGAAGCTCAAAGCTGGAGATGCGCCCCAGTGTCCCAAGAGCCTATATTTTATTTGTTCGGGCTTCAGAGGTTCTTTAAGAAGAGGATTATCCCGCAGATAAATCATGCCCGCAGCTAGGTAGTTACAAGCTCGCCAGTAGGCGTGTATTTTGCGGAGTTCTTCTGGAGAAAGAGGAGTTTCTGAAGCTGTAGTTGGGGGAATCGGGGTTTTAACCATATATATCTTATCCTTCCTTACTAACAAAACTAACAAATGTCAAAGTATAGAAAATAGAATTATTCTACCAATGCCGTCAATTTAAGCTACGCTCAATCTCAAAACTAAACAAATAAAAGGTAATAGAATTGTCTGTAAAATAAGACCCAAATTTTTCTGGAATAACCTTCTAGATAGGATTTCGGACTCTAAAGGTATTACAAAAAGTATTAGTATTTAAAAACAAAAACTTCAGGGATTTTTAACGGTTATTTCCCGACCGTTCTGATCACAATTTATTATTTAGTCTTAACCAGATTTTTTCTTCTTGATTTTGTTGATAATTTTTGGGTTTTCACTACAGATTATACAGACAAAAGCTTAGATGATATCTTAACAATTGATTAAGATTATTTAAGCCGAGCGAGTTTTTAGTTTCCTATGAGACAGATGGGGAGATAGGGAGATAGGGGGAAATTTTTCAACGAAACAGTAGGCTTTCCCTCCCCTGCTTCCTCTGCCTCCCCTGCCGGAAAGGCTACGGTGTACACACATCTCATTTCTTAACTTATCTGTTTGGTTTTGAACTTAATTTAGCCCCCTAAATCCCCCAACCTTGGGGGACTTTGAACTCTTTTCCCCCCAGGATTGGGGGGTTAGGGGGGCAAAAACCACAAATTTGGTTCTTTTAAGTACTTGTGTGTACACCGTAGAGTATAGGGGGAGATAGGGAGAAATTTTTCCAGGAAACAGCAGGCTTTCCCTCCCCCGTCTCCCCTGCTTGTCTCAACCCATCAATTCAAAGTTAACAGACTAGTAGGTGTAAAGTTTTTTTACAGCCCATTGCCCTAACCTTTTCGTAAACCGGCATTAGCTTGAACATAATCTTCTATTTCGATAGGTACAGGTTTGGCTTGCCAAATATCGTCACAGTAGTCTTGAATAGAGCGATCGCTGGAAAACTTGCCCATCCGAGCTACATTCAGAATCGACATTTTCGTCCAATTATCTCGATCCCGATAGGCTTGGCTGACTTTTTCTTGACAGTCAATATAAGACTGATAATCAGCTAAAAGTAAGTAGGGATCGTCATAGAGGAGATTGTCTACAAGAGGCTGAAACAGACCCGAATCGCCGTGGGAGAAGAAGCCAGAACTAATCAGATCTATGACTGCTTTGAGTTCTGGGTTGGAGTTGTAGTAATCCCTAGGATTGTAGCCTTGAGCTTTGAGTTCATAGACTTCTTCTGTTTTTAAGCCAAACAGGAAGAAATTTTCTGCCCCCACTACTTCGCGGATTTCCACATTTGCCCCGTCGAGGGTACCGATAGTCAGCGCTCCGTTCATCGAGAATTTCATATTTCCCGTACCAGAAGCTTCCTTCCCAGCAGTAGAAATTTGCTCAGATAGATCGGCAGCAGGATAAACTCTTTGGCCAAAAGTAACATTATAGTCAGGTAGGAATACTACCTTCAGGCGATCGCGTACATCAGGGTCATTATTGACTACATCGCCGACGGAGGTAATTAATTTAATAATCAACTTCGCCATAAAGTAACCTGGTGCAGCTTTACCGCCAAAGAAGAAGGTACGGGGAGTAATATCCAGATTGGGATTTTGCTTGATCCGATTGTAAAGAGTGATAATGTGGAGGACATCCAGGTGCTGACGCTTGTATTCGTGAATCCGTTTTACCAAAATGTCGAATATAGATTCTGGATTGACAGTAATTCCGACTCTTTTACTCGTGTATTCTGCTAAATCTTGCTTAATTGCCTGTTTAATCTCCCGCCATTTTTGCCTGAAACCAGCATCATCCACAAAAGCCTCTAATTTTTTGAGTTCTTCAAGATGCTTAATCCAGTTATCCCCAATTTTTTCAGTGATCAGTTGAGTTAGTCGGGGGTTGCTGAGTGCCATCCAGCGACGGGGGGTAACTCCATTGGTTACATTACTAAATTTCTCAGGCCATAATTCATAAAAATCCTTGAGGATAGTTGATTTGACCAATTCACTGTGTAAAGCAGCAACCCCATTGATCGCGTAAGAACCGACACAAGCCAGATTTGCCATGCGGACGTACTTCTCTCCGCTATCATCAATTAAAGACAGTCGGGATAACTTACCTTCATCTCCTGGATATTTAATCCGAACTCGGTCGAGAAATTTTTGATTGATTTCGTAAATAATTTCTAGATGTCGAGGCAGAATACGACCAAAGATATCGAGGGGCCATTTCTCCAAGGCTTCCGGTAAGAGAGTGTGATTGGTGTAAGCAAAGGTCTTCTTAGTAATGTCCCAGGCTTTATCCCAATCCAAGTGATGCTCATCTACTAGCAACCGCATTAATTCAGCTACACCAATAGAGGGGTGGGTGTCATTGAGTTGAGCCGTAAACTTCTCGGCAAAAGTTTCGATGCTATCTCCATCCTCCATGTGAATGCGAATCATGTCTTGGAGAGAACAGGACACGAAGAAGTATTGTTGTTCTAGGCGCAGTTCTTTGCCCTGAATCGGTTCATCATTGGGGTAGAGAACTTTAGTCAGGTTTTCCGAACCAACTTTATCGTTAACAGCACCGTAGTAATCACCAAGGTTAAACTTAGAGAAATCAAAAGATTCACAGGCTTCTGAACTCCAAAGGCGCATAGTATTGGCAGTGTTGACCTTGTATCCCAAAATTGGAGTATCGTAGGGTATGCCTTTAACGACATACTCTGGTACCCAACGCACTCGATAGTTACCTTGGTCATCAGTGTAACCTTCGGTATGACCACCAAACTTCACGTTAACTGCCGACTCAGGATGGGCAATTTCCCAGGGGTTACCATATTGCAGCCATTTATCTGTAATTTCCACTTGCCAGCCATCGCGAATTTCTTGGTCGAAGATGCCAAATTCGTAGCGAATACCGTAACCAATAGCGGGAATTTCTAAAGTTGAGAGAGAGGCCATGTAGCAAGCAGCCAAACGACCCAAACCACCGTTACCTAAGCCTGGTTCTTCCTCTTGTTCAATTAGTTCTTTCAGGTCTAATCCCGATTCTTCAACGGCTTGGCGTACTTGGTCATAGATGCCCAAGTTAATCAAATTATTACCCAAATGAGGCCCGACGAGGAATTCGGCTGAAAGATAGCAAACAACCCTGACATTTTGCTTTAGGTAAGTCTGTAAGGTTGCCAACCAACGCTGAAGCAGGCGATCGCGTACAGTGTAAGCTAGTGCCATGTAATAATCATGTTTGCTGGCGATCTCAGGAAACTTGCCCTGAAGGTAAAACAGGTTATCAGCAATAGCACGTCTGAGAGTTTCTACTTTTAGCCCTGTGCGATCATCTTCAATTATCAGATTTGTTTGGGGTTGAGTTGGTTGAGATAAAGTCATGAGATTATTTTCCCTAGAAAAGAATTTTGTTCAGGACTTGATACTGTTGATGAACGTTATAAAAGAAAGGTCAAAACCAATAAAGTCGTTGGCAATCTAACGTATTCATTACATTATGAAACTTAAATGCACAACAGCTTACTAAGCAAATAAGCTTAAACCCATTGAGAGTTAACTAGCATTATCCAGGCTTAACTTGATTCTGAATTACCAAACTCTTTAATCATGGCTTCAGTGTGCATTACTACATCGACTGAAGATATCGAATTATTTAAAACATGAAAGTAGTTGATTTTTTCATTTACCTCCTGAAGTTTTGGTTTTAATGCCTGAATTTGCGCTTCATCATCTGTGGCTTCTAGATCGCTTATCAGTTTTCCTTGGATTACTTGGTAATAAGACAGCACATCTCGAAAGTAGGAATGCAATCCTGAAACTGTGTTGATGATGGAAGAGGTATCGGCAGAAAACTGTGGTTTAGAGGGATTCATCTTTCTTCGCGAAGGAGACTCTCGAAACACGGGACGAGAGGAATTCGCGCCTCCAATTATTGGTTTACAGATTAGTCCACTGCTGCGTTGCCATAACTGGACTTTAGACTTTGAGAATTGAGTTTTATAAATTCGGTTGCCCCATGATAAACTTTCGTAAGAAGAAAGAAACTATTATTTTTAGTTTCTAATTTATTTTTGCCAGAAGCTTTTTGTAATATTAGATACAAAACATAGGTCTTTCTTAGATTAAGCTAATCATCTCACAATTAGTTTAGATACAATCGTGAACTTATTTTTTCTTTATCTTTGAAGCGAAAGACCCACGCTTATTGTCTAAGACTAGTACTCTTTAATCCGAACTCCGTACGCGCAGCGGGATACCGCAGGTCACTCCAAACTCCACGCCTCACCTCTGGTCAAAGAAGAACTTTGTTAATGACCTTTCCTTGTGAATCGAACTCGTAGACAATAGGAACTCCCGTCGCCAATTCTAGCTTGGGTACTTCCTCTGGGGATAAATTATCTAAATCCATAATGATGGAGCGTAATGAGTTACCATGAGCAGCTACTAAAACATTATCCCCCTCTTTGATGTGAGCCAAAATGTTCTCGCGCAAGAAAGGAATAACTCTTGTTTTAGTATCTTCTAGACTTTCACCACCAGGAGGGGCAACATCATAGGAGCGTCGCCAAATCTGAACTTGCTCTTTGCCGAACTTTTCAGCCGTTTCTGTCTTATTTAAGCCCTGTAATTCTCCGTAATACCGCTCGTCTAAAGCTGAAGTAGGGAAAACAGGCAGTTCCTCATCGGGATTGCCTTCGTACTGATCCCAGCCACGCCATCTGGGATCATTGACATCGTGTTGGATAATTGGGGTTTTACCGCCACAAATTTCGTCGCATTCAGTCAAGCAGACAATTGCCGTTTCCATTGCTCTAATTAGTAAGCTGGTGAAGCAGACATCTACCTTATACTGTTTTTCTCGTAATTTACAAGATGCGATCGTTGCTTCAGCACGTCCCCTCTCACTTAAGGGAACATCTACCCAACCAGTAAATTTGTTTTGGGCATTCCAGAGACTTTGTCCGTGACGAATCAGAATCAGTTTAGCCATTCTTTACTGTATTTGTGTGAACTGCACAATGATGAAGGATTGACGAACTAAATAATTGGCATAGTTTAAAGATTTTTAGACAAAAAACACAAGTTGTCGATCTGTTTCCAGACCGGACTATTTTCTTTAACTATATGTCTTTCAACTTGCCTCATTTAATCAACTCTACCATTTAAGCTTGGAGGTTCGAGCATCAATGATGACAGCCATCAAGCCTACCGTTTTTTCCTCCTTTATTTTGAACATTGGTCATTCTTTTGTTCTCCATCAGGCATAATGGTTCGGCAGAATATGGCTCCACTAAACATCGCACTTTCCAGACTAGCGCCACTGAAGTTAGCATCTGTGAGGTTAGCCTTATATAGATAAACCCTAGAGAGGTTAGCGTTGCTGAAGTTGGCTTCAGTTAGATTAGCGTCTGCCAGGGAAGTTCTCCCATCACCGAGGTCAGCACCACTAAAGTTGGAACCGGTAAGGTCAGCCCCTCGCAAATTGGCACCCCGCAGGTCAGATCCTTGTAAGTTTGCTTCCCTGAAATTAACTCGCCTTAAGTCTGTGAGTCGCAAGTCCATGTTACTCAAGTCTGCTTGACTCAGATCGCAATTCGGACATTGTTTAGTGTTTTTGACTCTTTCAAGGTCTTCAGGGTTTCCAGCCTGGCTAGGAACAATTAAGACAAAGGAAGCTAAGAGTATACCAATATTTACAAATAGTTGACGTTTCATTTCTGTACTTACTGTTCAAACTCTCAGGAGCACCTAGACTGACTTTCTTGTTGAGTGCTGAGTGAGTGTCAGCAACACCTTTGCAAGTGGAGAAGTCTGCTTGATGCTAATTAGATTGTACCAGATTGTACCACAAGACTAATTGCTAATAGTGTGAATTTTGAGAAAATTAGTTCCTCCTGCTACTTGAGTGGGAATACCTCCCATAATTAAAATTTTGTCCCCCGATTTGGCTAAATTATTCTGTAATAAATGGGTTTCAGCCTGTCTGGTCAACTCTTCAAAAGTCTCTACTTGTCTCTCTAGCAGGATAGGTTTGACCCCCCAAATTAGATTTAAACGGTGATAAATCTTAATATCAGGAGTAAAAGCCATTACTACAGCTTTAGGACGTTCTCCCGACGCAATTAGGGCTGTATAACCGGAACTAGTAAAGGTAGCGATACAAGCTAAATTCAGGGTACTGTCGATCGCATTGAGGGCTTCACTGAGGGCGTGGGTTTCATCGCTTTTGGCAGGGGGATTGTTAACAAACTGAATTTCAGGCTCGGTCTCTGTCGCAATTTTAGCTAGCATCTCTACAGCCTTGAGGGGAAACTTGCCCACTGCTGATTCCCCAGAGAGCATTACTGCATCAGTCCCATCGATAATTGCATTGGCAACATCGCTAGCTTCGGCACGAGTAGGACGGGGGTTCTTAATCATGCTATCGAGCATTTGAGTCGCGGTGATTACCGGAATATTTTTGCGGTTACACTTGCGAATAATCTCTTTTTGCAGCACAGGGACTTTTTCAGGACTTATTTCTACCCCCAAATCCCCCCGAGCTACCATTAAGCCATCGCACTCAGCAATAATTTCGTCTATATTGGCGATCGCTTGTGGCTTTTCAATTTTGGCCATTACGGGCATATCACTCGCATTTCTGGCAGCGAGAAATTCTTTGAGAAAGCGAATATCTGCTGCTTGGCGGACAAAACTGAGAGATACTAAATCGACACCTTGAGATAAGCCAAACTCTAAATCTTTTTGGTCTTTTTCGGTCATTGAAGGCAATCTTAAGTTCAAACTGGGCAGATTAACTCCCTTACGACTTTTAAGAACGCCTCCTTCAACTACAGAACAGATAACAGCTTTATCCTTAACTGCTTCTACTTTTAATTCCAATAATCCGTCATCCAGCAGTACCTGGGCTCCTGGTTGGGCTTCTTCTGCCAAGTAAGGATAGTCAATGGAGACAGTATCAGGTTGCTCGTCAAATTCGTCTAGGGGAACTAAAGTTAGCTTGGCTCCTTCAGTTAAAGTTATCTCCCCTTGTGACAGTTGACCAACGCGAATTTTGGGTCCTTGCAAGTCTTGAAGCAGGGTAATCGGGGTATCTAACTCTTCAGATACGGAACGTAGTAAGGAAACCATGCGAGCGTGATCTTCATAGCTACCATGAGAAAAGTTTAGCCTGGCTACATTCATCCCTGCTTGCACCATTTGTTTG
>JASJEK010000056.1 GCA_030064915.1 Xenococcaceae cyanobacterium MO_234.B1 | reverse complement strand
CATTGTTTTAAGTACCTAGGCAAAATTAATTATATATAGCTTCCTTTGTCTTATTTTCAATCATTTTCAGCTTCATCGAGTCTGACTCTTAACTCTGTTCTGTAAAACTTTCAGGATTTTCTCTACTGGGACTTTCTCATTATTCATCTTCTCCACCTTCGGTACTAACCGCTTGGGGATATAACGAGATTTTTTAGTTAGGCGCTCTCCCTCCCGCCAAAATTCATAGTGATACCAATTATCTAACCTACAAAATAAATAATAAACAACAACAACAAAGAGCAAATTTTTTTACGTTAAGTAAAATTACCATTAACCTAACAATACTTTATTTAATGAGTAAAATACTGTATTATTAAGTACATGATGCTCACACTACAAAAAGGAATTGACCCATACACGAATAAAACCATTTGGCTAATGCTGGACGAAGACTATCAAGTGATCGAACCCATACAGCGTTACCTGACCTCTTTAATTACCACCAGATCGCCAAATACCGTGAAAGCATACGGGACTGACCTGAAAATGTGGTGGGAATTTCTCAACCACAAATGCTTGGATTGGCGCAATGTTAATCTTCATCAGGATTTAGAAGACTTCGCTTACTGGATGAGGGTAGGAGATACATCTAAAGTTATTTCTCTACAGTCAGTAGAAGCTATTAGGTCAGAGAAAACCATCAATAGAGCGATTACTGCTGTCTCGACTTTTTACGATTATCACCTGTGTAATAAGACAGTTGATTTTACTGAGTTTGAGCGATTCCACGCAGTTTACAAGACAGGTAACACCAGAATCGGAACAACAGGAATACTTACAGGTATTGCTAAAGCCAAACCTACTAGAGAAAAGTTAGTCAAGCTTAAAGAAACTAAGAAATTTCCAGGCTGTTTAACCGACGAACAAGTAGAAACCCTAGTTAATGCCTGTGACCATCTCAGAAACAAATTAATGATTCTGATATTCAACGGTACAGGTATGAGAAAAGGAGAATTACTAGGGCTAAAGCATGAAGATATCGGAGATTTTGGGGATTACTTTATTCGAGTAGTTAGAAGAGAAGATAACCCCAATGGAGCATTAGCCAAAGGACAGGAAAGAACAATACCTGTAACAAAAGAATTACTCCAATTATATGACGAGTATCTAATGAAGGAATATCCAGGGACAGATTCAGAATATGTGTTTGTCAATATCTGGGAAGGAGATATTGGTGCGCCAATGATCTTGAATCTACCGAATAAAATACTCAAAAACTTAGAAAAGAAAACAGGAATAAAAACTTATCCCCACTTGTTCAGACACACCTACGCTACCCGTCTTTTAAGAGCTAATTATTCACCAGAGAGAGTGAAGTATTTATTAGGTCATGCCAGTATAGCCACTACTTTAGATATCTATTCCCATGTAATCAATGAAGCAAATCTATGGGCAGTAATTGAAAGAGAAGAAGAAGAATGAGTTTAAATCAGTTTAATTGGTCATCGGAAGATTATGATGGCTTGTTTGAAAAAGAAGTTCCATCTCAGTTATTAAATAATCCCCTACTTCAAAAAGATGTTTGGCGAACAATAGAAGATTTAGGATTAGAAACCCATGAACACCAAAAGAGATTAACCCTAAATTTTAGTAAAATTCAGCCCAATTGGTTTAATTTACTAGCCAAGCTTTATGTCTTGACAAGAGCCAACTTAAAGTTATCAATATCTTATATAGGAGACGATGTTAGTCGTTTGAGAAACTTAGCAAAGTTTCTCCAAGAAAAACGAATTGATGATGTTAAGTATATTAATAATGATTTATTTGAACAATTCGATTATTGGATTCATTCAACTGGAGTTAAAGAAAGAACAATTTCTAGTCATTACATGGCATTAAGGAATTTCTTTGATACCTGTCGTAGAGAAGGTTGGTTAGATGTCAAAACCTATTGGTTTTGTGAGAGAACCCCAAGAATAAGACCAAATAATGATGATATTAATTATATACCAGAAGAGGTTTGGAATCAGTTAGAAGAGAATTTATATCATTTTCCCTCACCAATGCAGAGGAAAGTCCTAATAATTAGAACTTTAGGATTGAGAATTGGAGAGTTACTTAATTTACCTTTAGATTGTTTAAGAAAAAGAGGCGGACAATGGCGGTTGAGATTAAAGGAAACTGAAAAATTCAAGGTGGAAGATGAGCTACCAGTTCCTAAAGATTTAGTACCAGTAATTAAAGAGCAACAGGAGTATATCAAGGGGAACTTTGGAGATAGTTACAAAAAACTGTTTTGTAGTAATAAAAGTGGTCGATTTTGTAACAACCAAAGGGGTAAAGATTTTAATTTTATCCCTGTTGCTAGAGTGATGTACATTGATAGATTCAATCATTGGCTGAATCAGCTAGCCGCTCAATGTAATATTTGCACAAAAGATGGAGAAATTTGGCATTTTACCTCTCATCAATTTAGACGAACAGTTGGGACGATAATGACCAATGCAGGTATTAGAGATTTAATTATTCAAAAATATCTGAGACACCGTAATTCTGATATGCAGAACTACTATAAACATCTGCTTAAAGAAGTAATAGGAGATGAATATCAGGAATTAACTAAAGAGAAAAACTTGGTCAATATTGAAGGGAAAGTAGTTAATACCCATAAGCCTCAAGACGCGATTGAAGAATATATGCGTTTGAGACTACATCAAATAACTACTCAACAAGGAGAATGCCATAGAAATAATCTCAAAAAGCCTTGTCCAACTGTTAACGGTTGTTGGCGTTGTCGAGATTGGATGACATCAGAAAAAGACTTACCTTATTTAAAACAAGATTTGGAGCGACTAAAAGATGAACTTGAAAAAGCCAACAAATTAGGGATGGTAAGAGTAGCAAAAGAGATTCAAAAAGATATTAATTATCTTCAAATAAGAATCAATGCTATAGAAGGGATTGTGAATAATGATTAAAATAAATTGGCATACAGATTATCAAAGAGAATTTCAATGTCCTCGGTGTCAAAAAATTGGAGTGCGATTAGGAGGTAATTTAGAAACCAAAAAAAAATTTAGATGTCCAGACTGCAATAAAGAAATTATCCAGTTTTATTCTCTTACGAAAACTTATTTTTCAAATATTTTAGCTGGTTATGGGTTTGCTTGTCCTAATGAAAAGTGTAATGCAAGACAGATGGTGTTGTATAAAACTATTAAAGGCAAAAAACATTTTAAATGTAAAGTCTGTAGGGCTACAACAGTTGAATCATGTGACTTAACAAGAAGTAATCTAAGCAGATATGCTCAGAGAACAACTTATATTAAAACTTTTTGCTTTGAAGATGATGAATGGGATTTAAGAGCAATTAATAAGTCAACAGGTAGAAGAAATAGTGGTTATATTGTTAACTTTAATAGTTTTCAATGTAATTGGTTTAAATTATTATCTAAAAAATATATTTATCACTTATGTAAGTTGAATAAACCTTGGGGTACGATTGATAGATATGTGACGGGATTTAGACAATTTTCTACTTACTTAGTAGAGAAAAATATCTTAAACTTGGAAAAAATCAATCGGGATTTAATTATTGACTTTATAGCTTGGAATAATTCTAGTAACTGTACAACTACAAATAGATTGAGAAGCTTAGGGCAATTATTCATAACGGGTAATATTCAAGGCTGGTTTTATATTGACCCAGATCTTATTCAGGATAGTGATTATCCAAAACAAAAACTTAGTAATCCAGACCCGATTCCCGATACCGTTCGAGAACAAATAGAAAAGAATTTACACAAACTTCCAGACCCCATTGCTCGAATGTGGATTGTCTGTTTCTTTGCTGCGATGCGCCCTCAAGAATTGGCGTTACTCAAGAAAAATTGTTTGGAACAAGTAGGTGATAAATGGAAGCTAGTTTGGTGGCGCAAAAAAGGTAAAAAAATTCATCAACATTCTGTACCAATTACGAGAACTATAGCTAAAGTTGTTCAAGAACAACGAGAATATATAGAACAGTTATGGGGTCAAGATTGGGAATATTTATTCTGTCATTATCAAAATATTTCTCAATTAGACCCTACTCATCCCAGATTAAAGCCAGTTAAAAAAGTTATTCCTAGCAGTTGGAATCCTCTACGAATTGCAATTCGTACTCTAATCAAAGCTGAAAATATCAGAGACGATAATGGTCAATTAGCTAAATTTCAACCTCGTCTTCTTCGGGAAACTAGATTAACCGAACTATTCCAGAAAGGACATGATTTATCAGTAGTTAGTGCTTGGGCTGGACATAAAAGATTGGCTACTACCGCTAACTTCTACACTCAAGTTACTTGTCAACAAATAGAGAAAGAAGTAGGTCATATTCAGTCTGCTTTAGTTAATGCAGAAGGTAAAAAACTTTATTACGAATCAATGCCTAAATCCTTTTGGGAGAATCCAGTTGCCCATGAATTAGAGGTTGCTGGTACTCATGTCAACACTCCTATCTATGGCTACTGTGGACTGGATTTAGACGAAGAATGTGATAAGTTTCGTGCTTGCTATACCTGTCGTTTCTTCGTTCCTAAACCCGAAAAATTACCTCAGTATATTAAGCAGAGAGATGAATTAAGGGAAAAGCAGGAACAAGCGTTAGCGTCGGGGCATGATGTCTTAGTCGAACAATTTGGTAGACAAGCTGACCAACTAGACAAAATTATCCTATCGTTACAGGAGGTAGCATGAGCAACGGTAACGACGGCACAAGGGAATCAAGAATTAATACTCTTAAAGAGACTCAAGAAGCTAGAAAAGAGGATGCGAAGAATCGAGTTTACCAAGCCATTGAAAGATTGCAGAAACTCAACGCTAAAATTAACTTTCATACCATTTCCCGTGAGGCACAGGTTAGTGTTAGTTATCTCTACAAATATCCAGAGTTAAAACAGCACATAGCAGAGTTAAGAAGCAAGCAAAATTCTTTACCCATTAAGCCTGTAGCTAAAGCCAATTCCACTTCTCACGGCAAAGTAGTTACTCGTCTTCAGGAGAAAATCAAGAAGTTAGAAGACGAAAATCAAGAACTTAAACGTAAGTGTGAAGCTCTAGCTGGTCAAGTATATCGTGTTCATCATCTTCAAGCACAAGTAGAGAGATTACAGCAAGAAAATGAAAACTTGAGAACTAAATTAGGTGAACAAGAGATAGCAACAAAAGTAACACCTATTGATAAGAAGCGTCGCAGCACTGCGAACGGGTTTCCCTCCACAGGTGACTGCGATAAGGAGAGAAAGTCTAAATCTGCTATTCCAGATAATATTCAATCAGACTTAGATGAATTAGGGATTGAGTTAAATACTACTCTCACTAAAACCATTAAATCAGCAACAGAAAAAACAATTTTAGATGCTATTGAAGCACTCAAATATCAATTAACTAAACAAGACATTCCTAACGCTGGAGGTTGGTTAAACAAGGCTATTAAAGAAGGTTGGACAAAGCCAGAGATAACTATTCAGCAATCAACAAAACCCGAACAAAAGATAGTCACTGCTTCCGATAAACCAGAGAAGAAATTAGTTGACCCCAACAAACTCAAAAAACTAAGCAATATTTTCAATAAGAAAAATGACTGATAACAATACTTTTTTAGGCAATATTGAAGCAGAAGAAGCCATCTTAGGTGGCATCTTACTTGACCCCACAGCTATAAGTATTGTGGTAGATATGCTACCAGTAGAAGCCTTTTATGTGCAAAGTCACCAGCTTCTCTATAAAACTACTTTAGAACTTTATCAGAAAGATAAACCTACTGACTTAATGCACGTCTCTACTTGGCTTGCTGACCATAATCTACTAGAAAAAGTAGGCGGTAAAACGAAGTTATCTCAACTATTAAATCGTACTGTATCCGCAGCAAACATTGACCGTTATGCTTTACTGGTACTGAATAAATATCAGCGTCGTCGATTAGTTCAAGTTGGGCATGAAATAGTTGATTTTGGTTATGACACTACTACTGAATTAGAAACCATCTTCGACTCTTCTGAAGAAAAGATATTTAACCTGACTACTAACAAACAAGACAAGTTTCAACCTAAACCAATCAATGAATGTTTGGCTAATGTTTTTAACAAGATAGAACAAGGTTCATCACCTGCTTACCCAACAGGTTTAACTGATTTAGATTCACTTATTGGAGGATTAATCAAGCAGGATTTAATTGTAGTTGCTGGTCGTCCGAGTATGGGCAAAAGCTGGCTAGGATGTTATCTAGCTAATTATATTGCTCAGAATGAAAAAAAGCCCGTAGTCTTCTTTTCTGCTGAAATGTCAGAGGAACAGTTAACTAAAAGATTCCTTTCCATGCACACTAGTATTGATTCACAGCGATTAATGCACAATCAGATATATGAATTATCGCACCCACAACGTCTATGATGCTTGCCGAATAATGTTTTTAGCCTTGTAGATATTTTACACATAGCTAAATTAGTTAGCCATATTATATAACGCTAATCATTCTAGTGTATGGCACACGATTACAAGACTTTTAGATTGCCCTCACCCTTAAAGTCTCTCTCTCTGAGTAGTTTTAGAGTTTGAAAATCATCCCAAACAAAGATGAGTTAATCAGAAAGTGAGAATAAGGAGAAATTATCAAAGTAATAGCAATAAGAAGGAATCTATCTTTACATTCAGGGAGAGATTATGTAGAGCTGGCATTGAGTCAGGCTCATAATGGTAACCTGACTAAAGTTTGATATGACCCTAAAGAGTCAGAATCGTTGCGATACGCTATTTTAGCTTGTATAGTCACAAAAAGCTCCAACTGATGGTTCAAATAGAACCTTACAAGTGCCAGTAGCACCATTCCGATTTTTCCCGACTATTATTTCCATTACTCCATTATCTTTAGTGTCAGACTTATAATACTCATCTCTATACAGCATTAAAAGTAGGTCGCTATCCTGCTCTAAATCTCCCGAATCTTTAATCGAAGCCATAGTAGGACGTTTATTATTCTGAGTCTCAACACCTCGGTTAATTTGGGCTAAAACTACAAATGGAACGTTAAACATTTTGCCAATATCTTTACAAGCACCACTATATTTTCCAATAGCTTGTGCTCGGTTAGGACAGGCTCTATCTCCTAGCTTCTGAATGTAATCAAGTACAACTAATCCTAATTCTCCCCTTTTAGATTGGATTTTTCTTAACTCAGAACGGATTTTGGCAGGTGTCAATTGTTCGGCGGGAGTATCATTAATCTCAATGGGTAATTGAGCTAGATTAGTTAAGCCATTAACCAAAGAATTGTATTCATCTTCATAAATGACATTATTCATTAATCTTTGAGAATCAATGCCAGTGTGCATTGCCAAAAATCTTTTAGTTAACTGTTTTCTGGACATCTCAGCACTAAAGAAAACTACAGGCTTTTTCTCATTAGTAGCAATGTAATTAGCCAGATAACAAGCAAACCAACTTTTACCCATACTCGGTCTAGCAGCAACAATAATTAAATCTTGTTTAGTTAAACCACCAATGAGAGAATCTAAGTCAGTTAAACCAGTAGGATAAAGAGGTAATGAACCCTGTTCTAATTCATTGAAGATATCAGCTAAACAGTCATTAATTGGTTCAGTGGTAAACTTATCTTTCTTATCTGTAGTTAAGTCAAATATCTTGGATTCTGCTTGGTCAAAAACTGTTTCTAATTCTGTGCTGGTATCGTATCCTAAATCAACTATTTCATGACCAGTAGCAATTAAACGACGACGTTGATATTTATCTAAAATTAAAAGGCTGTAGCGGTCGATATTAACTGCTGAGACAGTACGATTTAGTAGTTGAGATAATTTAGCTGTACCTCCTACTTTCTTGAGTAATTTATGGTCAGATAACCAAGTAGAAACAGTCATTAAATCTACTTGTTTATCTTTATGATGTAGCTCTAATGCTGCTTTATATATCTGTTGATGAGCCGAAACAGAAAAAGCTTCTACTGGTAAGATATCGGCAACAATCGTAATCCCATTGGGGTCAAGTAATATTCCTCCTAAGATGGCTTCTTCAGCTTCGATATTAGTGGGAGGTAAATTATTGTCATTCATCATTTGTTAAAAATACTGCTGAGTTTTTTAAGTTGAGTGAGGCTAACTTGTTCTTTATGTGGCTTGTCGGTAGCCTTAACTATTTTTTGTTCGGGTTTATTAGACTGCTGATGAATAGTTTCAGATTTAGTCCAACATTCCTTAATTGCCTTATTCAACCAGCCCCCAGCATTAGGAATATCTTGCTTAGTTAACTGGTCTTTTAAAGCTTCAATAGCGTCTAATACTGTTTCCTCTGAAGCTGTATGAATAGTCTTGGTAAGAGTAGGATTTAACTTAACTCCTACTACTTGTAATTGAGTAAGAATGTCAGGGTTTATATCACTTTGTTTTTTCTTGTTAATCGGCGTTACTTTGGTATTAGTTAAAGATTGCTCTAGCTCTTTTATCCTTGCCTTCAAGCGATTATTTTCTGCTTCTACTTGACGCAATTCGATAACTTTACCTTGAGCTACTTCAATATGCTTTTTTAAATCCTCATTCTCATTTCGTAACCGACGATTTTCTTGGCGTAATTTACTAATAATTACCGCTTTAGATTTATCTGTAGCTGGTTGGAACTTGGGGGTTCTATTTACTATGCCTCCAATAGCTGCTTTCTGTTGGTTACGTAATTCAGCGATCCGATTTTTAATCTCTGGATATTTGTAGAGGTAACTAACAGATAATCCTGCGGTTTCTGCTATGGCTTTGAAGGTAATAGTTTCTCCAGAATCTAAGACTTGTTGAATCGCTTTTTCTAACCGTTCTGCTGCATGCTTTTTCTTAGCTGCTGCTGCTTTGACTAATAGCTCTGGATTGCCTTTAGAGTTGTTACTCTTGAGAGACATTATTCTTTCTCCTCCCACTCATTATGACCAAGACCTCTCATGGTCTGGTGTTTTTCCATTCCACAGATAATTTTCTTGAGTCTATCTGCTCTAGGTACATTCTTTTCTATCTGTCTCTGATAGCCTTTTTGACGAGCATTTTCGATAATCTTTTCAGTCTCTTCTAGTTCCTTTTTATGGCTATCTAAGAAGTCTAAAGTTGTTACCCAACTACCACAGCTTTTACAGGGTAAATCCTGATGAGGACAAGTCTGTGTCCAAAGTAAAGTACAGTAACCATTGTCTGTAGTTTGCATTCCCATTCCTTTCTTTATCCATTGCATTTCTGCTGTGTCTAAATCGGGATTTATAGGAGCTACTATTTCACCTTCTATGTTGAAGTGAGTATTGTCCCACACTTCTTTCATTTTCTTTTTCTGGTCGTCCGAGGTGAGGTGAACATACTGCATTGCCATTTCAGGAGAAGCATGACCAGCACGTTGCATTATATGAACTATGCCTGTACCTTTTCGAGCTAAATCTGTTAGATGAGTATGACGGTATTTATGACATCTCCAGATAGGATATATTACATTAGAGGCATCTGTAATGTTATGTTCATGTGCAAGTTGATGAAGATATCCTCTTACTGTAGCTTGGTGCATTGGTTTAGCAACAGGAATAAAATGATTTAATTTCCTTCTCTTACATAGTTTTTGTTCTGCTAGATATTCATTAAACCATCCTCTACCTTCTGTGGTACAAAAAAGATTATTGAAATTTGTTTGAAAGTTATCTCTGACAAATTTTTGTTGTTCTTGAATTTTAATTGCTAATTCTTTAGAAATAAATAATCGAGCTTCTTTTTTTACTTTGCTTCTAGAGCAATCAATCCACCAGTCTCCATCACTATCTTGTTCAATAGAATTTAATTTTAATCTACATACTTCACTAATACGCATTCCTGTTTCTAAAAGTATTTCAACTATTAATAGTATGGGGGTGGGTAGAAAATTAATTTTAGTTTTTAGCTGTTGTAATACATAATCGGGAATATCTTTAACTTGGGATTTTTTATATTTAGGATAATCATCACGAAAAATCAATTTACCATTAGACTTAGGAAGAATATTATTTTCTTGACAAAAATCAAAAAAGTATTTCCAAGTAGCAAGGTAATGCGTTATTGTAGCTGCCTCTATTCCTGAAGAACTTATATGATTTATTAAATTAACCACAAAAACTCTATCAATATCTTGAGGATGCAAATAAATCTTGTTGACTTCTGCAAAATAACTAATTACTTTCAGATGTCTTACATTATTTATAATTGTTGCTGTGCTAAGACTTACTGTTCTAAACCAAATAAAATCTTTAACTGCTTGTTTTAGCCAATCTGGATAAATACCCAAAAAATTAATGCTATAATCTCCTACTGAACCGGGCTTTTTGCCTAAAATTCTTAAATCCCAAACATCCAGTATCTTCATTTCTTGAGATGATATGTTTTTAGGTAATACATATCTGGAGTGTATTTTTTTTACTAAATTTGTAAATCTTCTATTACAGTTTTTACATATATAGGTTTGCTTAGCATTTTTTTGTTTTCCTGCTTTTTTATAATTGGTATTTTGACATTTTGGACATTTTATTTCATCATCTTGAAAATCTAATGCCACATTTATTTTTTTCATTTATTCTTCTCACATTTAGCTAAATATTGTTTATAAGCAGTTTTTTGGTCTTCATTTAACAGATGCACATAAGTATCAATCGTAGTTTGAATACTGGCATGACCTAAGCGTTCTTGAACATAAATTAAATCCATTCCTGCTCTGATTAATTCTGTGGCGTGGGTATGTCTTAATAAGTGCGCTCTAACTTCAATTCCCGTTTTTTGACTCAATCTATTAAATAAACTTTGAGCAGTGGAATATCTCATCGGCGAACCGATTTCATTCCGCCACATATTGAGAAAAACATAATCAGAATCTACATCGGGAAAATCATCATCTAAAACGTAATTTTCATAGGCTTGAATTGTCTGTCTGGGCACAGTAATAATTCTTGTTTCTCCATCTTTGACTCTGGCATCGTTAAGATTATCATCACGGGGAATTACATGAATTTCATTTAATCCCATTTCACTGTGAATATCAGAATGTCTTAAGCCTAAAGCCTCCCCGATTCTCATTCCTGAATGATAAAGAAGTACAATTAAAAACTTATCCCGAAGATTGGCACAATTATCAACTAAAGTTTGGACTTCTTTTTTACTTAAACATCCAGGGAAAGTTCTAGGTTCTTTTATTTTTAATCTCTTAGTTTTTACCCCCTTATCTTTTTTCATCTCATAGAGAAGTGGCTTGTATCTTCTCTTGACTGGGTAACTGGTTTTATACAGTTCTCGGTTTTCTATCCTTTGATTTCGGGCGTGAAACTCGTAAAACTGATAAATCACACTCATCATGATATTGACTGTCTTTTCCGTCCTTTTCGCCGTTTGTGGGGTAATAGAAGGAACACCAGGAATAGAATCAGGTAGTTGTAGCCAGAGCATAAATTCGGCTAATTCCTTTTCCCAACATTGCGTCCAGTCGAGACTATAAGCTTCCAGATACTCAAAAAATAACTTCAAGTGATGAGCATAGTTCTTTAATGTATTTGGTGCTTTACCTAACGCCATCAGGTGTTGTAGGTAATCGGTGACTGGTTCGATAGCTAGATAGTCATCACCGAGTAAAACCCAACTGGTTTGACCTCGAATCTTGACCTTCTGAACTCTCATTATATGCTTTGTATAATTTATAGGATTTATATTTACACAAAACGTTAAAAAAGACAATTAGCTTGCCTTTGTTGTTGTTGTTTAATGTATTTAATTAATGTTGTATATTATGAGGATGAGTATGATTCTTTAGTAGAAGGTTTGAGTAATTTAGCAGAACTTTCAATTATTATTGATGATACTCCTGCCAGTGAATTAACTCCTGCAAGAATGCGCTCTGTACTGCGTCGTATCCAGTCTGAGAAAGGAGAATTAGGGCTAGTTGTACTGGATTACATTCAGAAACTAGGAGACAGGGCAGCAGGTAATCGCGCACAAGCAATCGGCAAATATAGCGGTGCTTGTAAAGATATTGCTAAACAGTTTAATGTTCCATTTGTAGTTTTAGCTCAAATTAACCGAGGTGTTGAAGCTCAGAGTAATAAACGTCCTACTATGGCTTCAATTAAAGATTCAGGAGATTTAGAACAGGACAGCGA
>JASJEK010000293.1 GCA_030064915.1 Xenococcaceae cyanobacterium MO_234.B1 | reverse complement strand
CAGTAATTTAAGTAAATTAAAATTTAGTTCTGACGGCAAAAAAATCGCTTATTTAAAATATTTAAAAGTAGATAGTAATTGTACTATCTTTCTTTCTGTATTAACAAAAAATACATACCAAATACTAGATCATCAATTGCTTGATTGCAAGGATAAGAAGATCACTGCTAGTAGTTTAAGATTTGACAAAAACTCTTCATCTTTGAAAATTTTTTTTGGTCAAGCAAATGGAGAAATACAAATTTGGTCTTGCAAGCTTAGTAATAATTCAGGAAAGCCATGTAAAGCGTCGAAAGCTGTATTGCCATCTAATGAGCAGTTCAGCAAAGTTTTAGCTGTTGCTTCAAGTCCCAATAACATTTTATTAGTCTCAGCTCATGAAGATGAAACACTTAAGTTTTGGAAATTAAATAAAAAAGCAGATAATGATTCCGTTAAGGTTGATAAAGTCAATACTATTAAAGTTAATGCTATTATTAATAGAATTAGTTTTAGCCAAGATGAAGATGGTCAGTGGCTTGCTACCACTAGTACCGTGAACGAAGAATTTACAGAAAAATCGACAATCAAACTTTTCAAAAAAGATTCAGACGTAAGAGATAGCTACGAACTAGATGAATCATTTAAGCTTAAATCTGAGTTAATAGGTAATAAAAACTATGGTTTTCGATATTTAAGTTTTATTCCGTTGCTCGACAGTCAAAACCCTGTAATTGTTGCAACTCGTGAAAATGGAGAGATTGAATTATACAATAGTGGTGGAAATTTAATCTCCACTTTATCTGGTCATATTGGTGTTGTTTATCAAGTCAGTTCCAGTTCCTCTCCCAAAAGACCAACATATTTATATTCCTCTGGTGAGGACCGAACGATTCGTATGTGGAAGCTAGATGGCATTTTACCACCAACTCAAGTCATTTCATCTCCTCAAGAAAAACTACTTGGTCAAAGTGCCAGCTTTCATCCTTCAGGAAAATATCTTGCTGCTGCTACAGGAATTAAAGGTGCTTCTGAAAAAGAAAAGCAATGGATAAAGCTTTGGCAAGTTGATGAAGGAATATATCGTTCTACCAAAAAACTAGATCTTGATCGAAAACACGCCGACCGTATTAATAGTATTAGTTTTAGTTCTGATGGAAAATATATTGCTTCCGGTGGCAATGACGGGAATGTATTTATCTGGTTAAATAATTCTGGCAGTGAAGAGCAACCACCAGACTATCGCTGTGACGCTCTTCTTAATGACCAAAACTTCAAATGTGCTGATACTAATATAGATAACAAAAAAACTCATGATGATGAGGTTATTACTGTAAGTTTTACTCGTGACATTAATAGACCACACATCATAGCAACTGGTAGTAAAGATGGTAGAGTTAAACTTTGGTCAAAGGAAACGAACGGTAAATATCAATCTTATGAGCTTCAAGACCAAGAGGGTAAAGCTCATAATGAGAAAGTGAATCATCTCAGTTTTAGTTCTACGGGGCAGTTTATTGCAACAGCTAGTTCAGATAAAACCGTTAAGGTTTGGGATGTCAAAAACAAAAAACTTATCGAAAAATTCAATAATTCTGAACAGCAGTTTTCCACCGTAAATTTTCAGGGGGATAATTTGATTGTTGCAGCTACCAACGAAGGTTTAATTAAATTATGGCAAAGTCAGAATAATGATTGGAAAGAGTCGGAAGAGATACTGATTAATCCTCCATCAGGCTTTGAGCATGGTGGTCCTATTTATATGATCAATTTCAGTCCAGATGGCAAATATTTCGCTTCTAGTAGTTCAGATGGGACAGTAAAACTTTGGAGAAAAGACGGAACTTATCTTACTACTCTCAAACTTGGTACCGATATTGAAAATAATGTATTTGTCGAATCAGTAATGTTTAGACCTAGTCGTGATTCCTCCGAACAAGAACTGGTTGCTATTGACTCACGCAACCGAGTTACTACATGGGATTTAGAGCAATATGGGTTAAAGGATCTAGATAAAAACAGTTTAATAGGGCTTGCTTGTAATGAGTTGTCTTTTTATCTAACTAATATCAAAAATTCGGACGATGATCATAAAAGTCAGGACAAGATACCCGAAAGCAAACCAGTACAAAGGCTCTGTCCATGATATTGAAATGGTAGGAAGCAAGAGTTTACACTATCCCGACTGGCTTTTGCATCCAGGGCGTTTAGGTTCAGAGCTTATTTTCCTATCTAACCCAAGTTGCTAGTTAAAACTCTAAAGTTGATCGAAGGCTTCAATATCAGTGTTTTTACGGAAAAAAAATCAGTAAGCTCCATCAAAGAGCAGTAATTTTTCGGTAGAAATTTTTCTGGGATAATAATACTTTTATAACTAGCAACTTGAGTTATCTAGTTTCTGAGGGCAATCGTGGTGCTAACGGCATGGAGGCTTTTCAGAACCACCACAGGCATTGAAAATAGGAATGATTTTATCTCTGCTGCTGGTGTAGGTATCCCTGTCGTTGTATGATTCTAACTCAATAGCTTGCGTTGCTATAGCTTGCGTTGCTGTAGCGGTTGAGAGAGCAGTCAGTGCTATCGTTAAGAAAATCTTGTTAAGTTTCATATCTAACCTCTTTTTTTTCTGTACACATATATTTTACAAAAGCTGAAACCTTTATTTTGTGAAGTTTTCTTAGAAGTAAGTTAGAGAGTAGCTAAGTAAGCACGCCTGGAGGTTCGGAATTAATATCAGTCCCTCGGTAAACGAGAAGGGGTATTGGTTTCAGAGCTACGACAACACCTAAATTTATCGGTCGGGCGAAAGCCTCCCTGATTCCGAAGCGAGGTGAGCTTACATAAACCATTTAGGAGAAGTAAGTAAAAATAACTCACTATGCCCTACTATCTCCTTGCTATCTGGTAGTCTCAAGCCCACAATACCAGCTTTTTTTACGATTACCTGATTTCTAATACTGCCCCACACTAGCATTTCTGCCCAGTTTCCTAAGTCTGGTTGATGACCCACGAAAGCTAGTTGGTTGAGGGAATTTTGCGATCTGCCGAAGGCAGCGCTGCGCGATCGCATTTCTTGTAACCATTGCAACCAGTCTTTGATATTTCCTCCAGGCTCTAAAGGAGTAAATGTATCCAAAGTCGAGGATAATCCAGCTTTTAACAGTATTTCTGCGGTTTGAAATGCTCTTACTAAAGGACTGCTTAAAATTAAATCAAATTCTATCCCAATAGACTGCAACTTTTCCGCTACTTTTTGGGTTTTATTGATTCCTTTTGCTACTAGAGGGCGTTCACGATCATTAGTATAAGTTCCTCTTTCTGCTGCTATTCCATGACGAATTAAATATATTTCCATATTTTAGACCTCTTACAAAAATAAATTTAAAATCGATTTCTTCCCCATCTTCCCCATCTCCCTTGTCTTACATAACCGATGTCTTACATAACCGAGAGATTGGTACTTATACAAGAAGTTTATTATTGTGCTGCCTTCCAGATTTCCACAAACTGTTCTAAATCAAAACTGTCTAGCCCTATTAGTTTCAAACTAGCATTGCGACCTGGTTCCAAATTATAAGTTAGTTCAATCTCCATATATTGAGATGGCTTATAGGGCAAATGTTCTGACCACTCAATCGCCGTAATTCCTGAAGTTTTTTCTGACCCTTCCCAATATATTTCTGGATATAAAGCGGATACATCTTCTGGTGACAAGCGGTATAAATCTAAATGGTATAGAGGAACATCAACTTCTGTATATTCGTTAATCACTGTAAAAGTAGGACTGGCAATGGGTTCACAAATTCCTAAACTTTTACCTAAGCCTTGAATTAGGGTAGTTTTACCAGAACCAAGTTCTCCTTTTAACAGAATAACTGTATCTGGAGGGAGATGTTGCCCTAACAAATAGCCTAATTTTTCGGTAGTAGCAGCATCAGCAAGAAAGAGATTAATTAACTTTAGAGCCATGAAGCAGAGAATTGTGAGCCCAACGCCAAAAACTTTACCGTAAATTCAACTTTTATAGGGAGCAAAAACATATTTACTTTATAATTCGTTGATACTATAAAAATTAAGCCAAGTATTTTTTATAAGGGATAGCAAGATATAAGGATAATTCACATTAATGCTCCTTCTTAAGCTTACAAGCTGACTACATTCCTACCAGAATCTATAGGGCAGTGTTTATTCTTCTTATCTTGCTAACTCTTTTATTTTTTTGCCTTATAAAAATTACCACCAAGATTTATCACAACAAAATACTTAAAATCTCTTGCAAAAATAAATTTCTAATCCAAACTTACGGCTTATGCCTTTTTTCAACCATAATTTGTGAGACTTATCCAAGAGTTATTTAGTTTAAAAACTTTCTTTGCCATTTGCCACTATACCATCGCAGCAACACTCTAGCTAATTTATAAGGGTCATGGCGAACAAAGCCTAAATGTTTATCTTCATCCATGACATTAGCTAGTACAATTCTACGATCCAGTCTCCCTATTTCCTCCCGATCCACATATACAGGATGGGAATTATCTTGAGCATAACGTTTGAGAGATTCAGAAGAGGGGGATTTGCGGTGAACTAAAACCGCATCAAATAACTTCTGCTGACAAATCCGATCGAGAGCTTTAATGTGATCGCTTACAGTGTAGCCTTCTGTTTCTCCTGATTGAGTCATGATGTTACAGACATAAATACGAGGTACAGTAGAACGAGCGATCGCGTCTCGGATTTCTGGAACTAAAAGATTGGGAATAATACTAGTGTAGAGGCTTCCTGGTCCAATAATAATGTATTCTGCTTTTTCAATTGCTGCGATCGCTGCTGGGAGGGCTGGAGGATTAGCAGGAATGCAACCAATATTACGGATTCGACCTTTGGCTTCGGGAATGTTAGATTCTCCTTCAATAAATCTGCCATCTTCTAATTCTGCCCATAAACTGACATCACTGAGGGTAGCAGGTAGGACTCTTCCTCTAATTGCTAAAACTTTAGAACTAGCACTTATCGCTTGTTCTAAATCCCCTGTAATTTCGCTCATCGCGGTTAAAAATAAATTGCCAAAACTATGACCGACTAAACCGCCTCCAGCTTCAAACCTGTATTGGAATAACTCAGTTAAGAGCTTTTCCTCATCTGCTAAAGCTGCTAAACAGTTACGAATATCTCCAGGGGGCAATACGCCAATTTCTCTTCTCAATCTTCCTGAAGAGCCTCCATCATCTGCTACGGTGACAATAGCCGTAATATTATTACTATATTGTTTGAGTCCTCGTAGTAGGGTAGAAAGTCCTGTTCCACCACCAACTACCACAATTTTGGGACCTTTATTGAGACGACGACGAGCTAACAACATATCAATTAGTTCTTCGTCTCCATCAGGCTTGAGAACATCAGTAATTGAACCGACAGTGCGAGATTGTCCCCAAAACACCAAAAATAAACCAATTATAGCGACAAGAGGACCAGATATATAATTTGGTATTGTCTTTGTAATATTTTCTAAAACTACGGAAATAAACTCCAAAATACGATAGATAGGTGTTAGTTTCACCCAAATCGCACCACCAAGTACCGTCAACAAAAAGCCACTCGCACTTAACAGCAACCAGCGTTTGACAAATAATCCTGGGGATAACCATTTAAACCAGTGATTAACCTTGTAGGGTGTTTTTTTCTTGAAAGAAGATAAATTTTCCATCACTACCTTGTTGCTGGGATTACTGAAGCTCTCATTGCCAAGAGAATTAACATAAACATAAACCATCTTGGTGAAAACGACAGCAAAACCAACACAATATTCTTCTCTAGTAGGCTCAAGACAACGCAAAAGCCCCTACTTCCCAATACTGTTCGGTTAAGAACCAAAACTAAAGAGTGGAGTCAGAAGTCAGAAGTCAGAAGTCAGAAGTCAGAAGTCAGAAGTCAGAAGTCAGAAGTCGCGACCGCGATTGAGCGTGAGGCAGGGCGAGGTTTCCTCGCCATCTGCAATCACGCTGTTGGATATGCGCATCACGCCGAAAGCATCCGTGGAGGGGGGACTTTTAACAACACCATCAAATGTTTTAATCCCAAAAGATAAGTAATTGAAGTCCCCCTTCCACCCCTCGCGGTCAAAAGTCAACACCGTGGTTGGATTTTATTGCGACATCCGACTCCAATTCCCAACAAGAGTTTCTGACTTATCCGAACAGTATTGCCCTACTTCCTATTTCCTCCAAGGCAGTAAGTACTCCAAGGCAGTAAGTAGCCTTTAGTCAATCTAAGGGGTCTTAAGAGAATTTTCAATATGATCCAAATAGATTGTAATTCACCTGGGCTACAACGTTTTTGCCATCGACCAGGACAACAATAAATGGTTTCGATAATTTTTCGTTGCTCTTGCAGACTTAAGTTAGTAAATTTGACTTGAAATCTGGTTGATTGGTTTTGAATTTGGCTATAAGTAACTTTGCCAGTAAGAGTTAATCCTGCTGCTACCATTTCCAGCGAGACTTCTTTTGCGAGGGTTGCATGATGAGGAAGATATATTTCTGCACCTACTTCGGATAATTGCAGAGTTACCCCAGAATAAGTCTGGTCGTCGCTGATAATTTGTACTTTTGTTTTGAGAGGAAACCATTGATATATTCCCAGTTGGGGAATATCTAGTAAAGTTAGTAAGGCAACGCTAATAGTGATTAAGTTATAACCACTCCACCACAAGCCGAGATTAAGTGATGGTGTTTCTAGAGTGCGGAATAGACTAACCGCAAAGCTGATCATTGTCCCCAATAGTAATATTAATAGGGGAAAGGCAAGTTGCCAGTTATAGGAATATTGATTTCTAGTAATGCCTTTTGGTGTGACTTGAAATCCCTTAGCAAAAGGATTTAGCATCACTTTTATTACTGTTATTGCCAAAGGAAAACACTGTACTAAGGAGTACAAGTCTGATAATATAGCAGAGCGCGATCGCAAATTGAGCCAAGTAAAGACTGTTAGTTGGGTTAAATAGTAGGGTAAGAAAAAGTAAGCAGCTTCTTTTAAGTTAAACTTAACTGCTTCAATACCGAAGAAAACATAAAGTAGGGGCAATAACAGAAAGAAAATACGAGGAATGCTACTAAACCAGTGTAATAAACCTTCAAGATGTCCTAATCTTTGCCACAAGTTTAAACCAGGAATAGTAAGAGGATTGGACTTGATAAAAAATGCTTGTAAAGTACCCCTCGCCCAACGTAATCTTTGGGTAAGATGAGCAGATATATCTTCTGCTGCTAGACCAGCACTTAACTTTTCATTGAGATAAACTAATTCATAGCCTTTTGCAGCAAGACGTATTCCGGTAAAGTAGTCTTCGCTAACAGATTCAGTTACAAAATAACCAACTTTTTCTAAAGCTTTGCGTCTAGCAATAAACGATGTTCCTGAACAGAGAACGCTTCCAGCACCATCTTTAATGGGTTGAATTTGACGATAAAAGACTTCTTCTTCTGAGGTTAAAACTTGCTCTAACCCCAAATTTCTCGCTATGGGGTCGGAATTATAAAAACTTTGAGGAGTCTGAACTAAGCCAATTTTGCTGTTATGAAAAAAACCTACTGTACGCTGTAAAAAGTTCCTTGTAGGAACAAAATCCGCATCAAAAAATGCGACTAATTCTCCATGAGTCTGCTTAAGTGCATGATTCAGATTTCCTGCTTTGGCATGGGAATTATCAGGTCTAGTAAGATAATAACAACCTAATTCTTGGGCTAATTGCTTTATATGGGGTCTTCTAGTATCATCTAATAAATAAATTTTTTTATGGGGATAATCTAAAGCCTGACAGCCCGTAATGGTTCTTTTTAGGATAAAATCTGGTTCATTATAAGTAGGAATTAAAATATCTACCGTAGGAGTGTATATTCCTTGAATTACTTTTTGACTGTATTGTTCTGCTTCTTCATGACGGTCTTTAGTGGTGAACATTAGTAGTAGCTGTAAAATACCGCCACTGACAGCTAATAATTCCATCAATAACAGCAAAATACTAAAAGTCCCATCGACAGCATTAGCTAAATTTAGGGTAGATAAAGAACGCCATAACAAATAACGGACTAATAATACTAATAAAATCGTCACGACGATATTCCGTGACTGTTTTTGGGGTTGAGGAGAAATAATAATAATAGTTTGAACCAATAAAAATAGCACCAACGTCGGTGCCAACAAATAGTATTTGTTTTCTACCTGAGGAATAGCTAACCAACTAGGAGGTTCTTCTTGAATTAAATGTAGTTGAGTAAATAATTCTGTTACATGGGTATTTCCTAACAACCAAGATAGCAGAATTGAGCTAATAAGTGCGATCGCAAATAGGAAAAACCAGGTCGCCGAATGTACTGAAGCAGAGTATTTTAGAGGAGATGGGGAACCCCTTTCTAATTGGGATTTTGTCCTTGTTCCAAAAGTTTGCATGATTTAGCTAAGATGGTTAATTATCTAGCAAGCTTAACAATGAATATGTAAAATTCTTGTAAAGATCCAAGTAGTCGGACACAAATCTGACATAACTCATAACTACCTGTGTAAAATTAATTTAACATAATTTAACATTTGGTGAAGGTAGGCAACACGTAACACCTATGAAAAACCTAAACAAACCTAGTCACAACTAGGGAGATTTTTTGTCATAGGTTGCAGAGTCAGATTCTATTTTTACTCAAATTTCGCGTCTCTCCATTCCTAATTGCGAACTCACATTAATAATGATTACCTACTTTACTAAATCTACTTCTCTGTTGAAAATAGTGGCTCTTCTAGAGTAGTTATGACAAAATAATAGAAAATAACCTTTGAAACTGTTGTATTGTAAGGTTTACAAAATTATAAAAATGCAGTTTTAATAAAAATCAAGTTTTTTGGGGTTAGACTACCTGAGCTAGAGGAGAGTTTGAGGCATTATTAGCTAATAAGTTATCATAGCTAGTCTAGAAGAGCCGAAAGTTTTTGTTTTCATCAACAACATATAACTGATTGGACTTAGAATAAAGAGTCTGTAAGATTACTGTTATTCTAATGTCTCAAGCAACAATCAAGGGATTACACCAACAGCTAGTAAATAAAGA
>JASJEK010000292.1 GCA_030064915.1 Xenococcaceae cyanobacterium MO_234.B1 | reverse complement strand
CGCCCGAAGAACTATATTTTATTTGATTACAACGCTGATCTTTTATCTACGAAAAGCTACGTTACTCACTTTTCAAACGTTGATTAGTTCTATTGAACTAGCAGTCTTAGGGTTTCTAGCCTTCGCTATCTGGGAGAGTTCGCAGACTGCGACTAATCTCTTCTTTTCTGGCAACCCATACCTTTAATATATACCCATTTTCTTGTTGGTAATGTGAAATTACGACAAAGTTTTCAAAAAAATACCAACTATCAACTAGTTTCAGTTAAGAAAATTAGGGTTTATGGAAAATAGAACACAATTAATAATTTAACCGAGGCTGTTCTCAATATCCCTAATCTCCAATTCCTACTCGCGGAACGAACGCTCTCACCTTCCTACCCCGTCTTAAGTTGGTTGCCTCATAACTAATCAGAGCAACGTTTTTGTAATAAATATTTACAATAAGGATAGCAGTTTGATAAAAATAGGCATGATATGCATCTAACTTATTTCGATAGTAACTCTTGGTTAATAGAAATTAATCACAAAAGAATTCTTCTCGATCCTTGGTTGGTAGGAGATTTAACCTTTGGTGGCTTAACTTGGCTTTTTAAAGGAACAAAAAATCAATCTCGTCCTATTCCCGAAAATATAGACTTGATTTTGCTTTCTCAAGGGTTAGAAGATCATGCTCATCCTCCTACTCTAAAAGCTTTAGACCATAATATTCCTGTCGTAGCTTCTCCCAATGGAGGGAAAGTTGTTCAAGAATTAGGCTACACTTCTGTAACGACGTTAAATCATGGGGAAGAATTTACCTTAGACGAGAAGGTAAAAATTACTGCTGTTCCTGGTTCTCCCATTGGTCCCAACTTAGTAGAAAATGGCTATATTTTGCAAGATTTAGCCTCAGGAAAAACCTTGTATTATGAACCTCATGGTTATCACTGCGACGAGATAAAAACCAAGGAATCTATTGATGTGGTAGTGACACCAATCATCAGTCTGAAGCTTCCTCTCTTAGGTGCAGTGATTCAAGGACAGAAAACTGCTTTAGAATTGTGTGAAGCTGTTAAACCCCAAGTTATTATTTCCACAGCAGCAGGAGGAGACGTTAATTTTGAAGGCTTACTAGTCTCGATGCTCAAAGCTAAAGGTAATGTAGAAGAATTTAATAATCTCTTAAGAGGGAAAAATCTTTCTACCTCGGCCATCGATCCTAAATCGGGAGAAAGTATAGAATTATCTTTGGTTTAATCGTCTCTACTGAGAGATATATACCTATATGCCAGAAAAACTGACTATCTCACTAGGAAATATCCTGTTAACTGTTGCCGTTGGTTTATCGCTTGTTTTATTGTGGCAACTTAGAAGTTTAATTGTGGTGTTGATGATCGCTGTGGTCATAGCAGCCACTTTAGCTCCTATTATTAAAGCTGCTAGTAAATTGGGCATTCCTCGTTGGTTAGCGGTAATTTTGGTTTACCTAAGTTTGATTGGGACTCTAACAGGAATTGGAATACTTATTGGACCTACTGTTGCAGAACAAATTGAGCGATTAATTCGTAAATTACCCAGTTATCTAGAAATTTTGCGATCGCTTCTAGAAGATTTGGCTTTACGATTAGGGATGAGTGAGCCTGATGATCCTATCAGTAAATTTTTAGATATTCAAGGTTTAACAAGTTGGGCAATTCGTTCTAGTCAACAGTTGGTAGTCCGTTCCTATAGTGTCACCCGAGGGATTATTGGTAGCGTTTTTGGTCTGTTGTTGGCTTTGTTACTATCTGGCTATATGTTGTCAGGTTCAGAAAAATTGCTAAGAGATATTGTTAATCTCTTTCCCTACCCTTGGGATAAAAGACTATTGGCGCAGGTTGAGCCTATGAGTCAAAGAATGGGTGGTTATATCCAAGGGCGGATCGTAGTTTCTGCCATCTTAGGAATATTTATTAGTATCGGCTTAAGCTTTTTGGGGCTATCAGAATTAGCTTTGGGTTTAGGGGTAATTGCCGGTTTTACCAATCTAATTCCGTTTTTTGGTCCAGTATTAGGAGCAATTCCTGCTCTGATTGTGGCGATCGCTCAAGAAGGAGGGTGGACGTTTCTGTGGGTACTATTACTATTTGTCGTAATTCAAAATATAGAAACCTATGTCCTCGATCCCTTGTTAGTTGGTAGTTCGGTCAAAGTTCCACCTCTATATCAATTATTAGCGGTATTAGGAGGAGCGCAAGTTTTAGGGATTATCGGTGCCTTGATTGTGCCACCTTGGGTTGCAGGAAGTTCTGTACTATTGGAAAATCTTTACGTTCGACCAAAATTACTTGCTGAACAAGAAAATAGTACACACTAGCATATCTATAATATCTAGTCGAGGTTTAACAGTTTTATTCCCAAAATATCCAGACATTTCTTTGACTTTCAGATTGGTCAAGAAAGGTTACAAAACAAAGGCTAATATATCTGAAAAGATGTTCATATGTTATGATATTAATATCTGAATAAAGATTCAGATATTAATCCATCTTGCTTTTGGAGGAAATCCATCATGACGACTGCTAGTGTTACCCAAATGAAATGTGCCTGTCCTTCTTGCTTATGTATCGTTAATATAAGCGATGCCATTCAAAAAGAAGGCAAATACTACTGCTCTGATGCCTGTGCCAAAGGACATACAGAAGGAGCTGGATGCTCCCATGCTGGATGCGGATGCCACGCTTAAACTGGCCTCGGCTTCACCCTAGTCAAAATACACTGCATTGGATCAAAGTTATCTCCAGACGCTCTTCCTATCCACCGACTTAGGTGAGGGAGAGCGTTCAATCTATCTCTTCAAGATGTTCTGCGACAGATTGGTAAAGTGCTAAAACATGATTGTCTTGAAGGCGATAGAAAACCTTTCGCCCTCTTTTTTGATAACTGACTAAGCGCATTGCCCTTAAAGTTCGCAATTGATGAGACATAGCGGACTCGCTCATATCTAGAGTGGCAGCTAAATCACAAACGCATAGTTCCTTTCGCGCTAGCACGGAAAGAATACGCAAGCGATTAGAATCTCCCAGCAAACTAAAAAACTCTGCCATGCGCTGCGCTTTTGGCACGGTAAGAATTTGTTTTTGCAACCCTTCCAAATGACCAGTTTCTATAGGATGAGGGGGATGGCAAGTTGAATTATCTTGATTCTTTTGAGAGATAACGAGATTTTTTTTTAGTGATGTGGAAGAACCCATTTGATTAATTGCTATTAATTTCTGAAAGTATTTTCATATATTCATTATTATAATTCTAAAAATATGATAATGATAACTTTTATCATATTTTTAATAGATATTTTTAATAGGAGCTTCTCAATGGGCGATAATGATTATTATTTCTAAAGGGTCAGGATAACCCCTATCTTGATTTAAGAGAACAAATGAATTACTTATGCTCAAGCTTACTGACTCTACTTGTTAGTGTGGGACTTCTAACTGGGTGTCGTTCTACTCCAACCAACTCAACCAATCAGACTCAAACTACTTCAGAAACTATCAGTGAACTCTTAGACATCACTGTAAGCATCTTGCCTCAGAAATACTTTGTCGAAAAAATTGGGGGCGATCGCGTCAAGGTTAACTTTATGGTTGGACAGGGGGCTGAACCCGCAACTTACGAACCCAAACCACAGCAATTGAAGGCATTGAGTCAGGCGGAAGCTTATGTCAGCATCGGAGTTCCCTTTGAAAAAGCCTGGATGGAAAAAATTAAAGGAGCTAATTCCCAAATGCTGGTAATTGACTCAGCACAGGGGATTGAACGGATGGAAATGGTCGCCCACCACCATCACGAAGAAGAAGCAGAACACGAACATGAAGAAGAACAAAACCACGCCGAGGAAACCCTTGACCCCCATATATGGCTCTCTCCTCAATTAGTCAAAGTGCAAGCACAAAATATTTATCAGGGTCTGGTGCAAATCGATTCGGCTAACGAAGCAACCTATCAAGCAAATTTGGAGCAATTTTTGACAGAGATAGACCAACTCGATCAACAAATTAAACAAAATTTAGCTGGGATTGAGAATCGCCAATTTATTGTTTTCCATCCGGCGTGGGGCTACTTTGCCCGTGAGTATAACTTAGAACAAGTTCCTATTGAAGTGGGAGGACAAGAACCTAGTGCTGCTGAATTAGGAGAACTGATTAAAGAAGCTCAAGAAGAAAACATCAAAGTTATCTTTGCTCAACCAGAATTTAGCACTCAAAGTGCCAAAACGATCGCCCGAGAAATTGGCGCAGAAGTACTGTTAATTACCCCCCTAGCCCAAGATTGGTCGAATAATCTGCTTAAGGTCTCCCAAACCTTTGCCAAAGTCCTTAAATAAGGAAGGGAGCAGTAATTAAAATGGCTGAAGTAATTACCCTGCATCACGTCTGGGCAGGCTATGGAACAACTCCTATCTTAGAAGATATTAACCTCGTTGTTAAGGAACTGGATTTTATCGGCTTAATTGGTCCCAATGGCGGGGGAAAAACCACCCTGTTGAAAGTTTTATTAGGGCTAATTTCACCTGAGAGGGGTGAAGTAAAAATTATGGGACACTCTGTTGTAAAGGGACGGCGATACATTGGTTATGTCCCCCAACTGTTGGAATTTGACAGCGACTTTCCCCTTCGTGTTGAGGACGTAGTGCGGATGGGAAGACTAGGTAAACGTCGCCTCCTGCAACGCTACAATCAGAAAGATGAGGCGATTGTGACTTGGGGTTTAGAACAGGTAGGAATGGCAGATTTGCGCGATCGCTCCATAGGACAATTATCGGGAGGGGAACGCCAGCGAGTCTATATTGCCCGTGCCCTAGCCTCTGAACCACGAATTCTCCTGTTAGATGAACCCACCGCTAACGTAGATACGAAAGTACAAAACGGTATTTATGAACTGCTGAAAGAATTGAATCAGTCTCTGACCATTTTGATGGTTTCTCACGACTTAGGGGCAGTTTCTACCTACGTCAAGACGGTAGGATGCCTCAACCATCGCCTCTTCTATCACAACGACAAACTGATTACTCCAGAAATGATCGAGCAAACCTATAAGTGTCCTGTCGATCTGATTGCTCACGGCGTTCCCCACCGCGTCTTTTCTCAACACCCTTCCAGAAACAGTAAAGATGGTTGAGACAATTTTTCAAGCATTACAATTTGACTTCATGCGCAATGCCCTCCTAGCAGGGGTGCTGGTAAGTGTTGCCTGTGGCATCATCGGCACTTTTGTGGTAGTTAACCGCATTGTCTTCATCAGTGGCGGTATTGCCCATGCTGCTTATGGGGGAATCGGTTTGGGCTATTTCTTTGGCTTTAATCCTGTTTTTGGAGCGATCGCGTTTGCTTTAGTCGCTGCTTTGGCAATGGGATGGGTAGAGCGGAAGACGCAACAGCGAGCCGATACTATTATTGGGGTGATGTGGGCAATTGGTATGGCGATTGGCATTATTGCGATCGATCTAACCCAAGGGTATAAGGCAGATCTGATGAGCTATCTATTTGGCAGCATCCTTACCGTTCCCCAACAAGATTTAATCATGATGCTGCTCCTCGATTTAATTATTGGCGGAATGGTTGCCCTGTTTTATAAAGAACTACTGGCAATTTCTTTTGACCCCGTTTTTGCCACCACCCGTAACGTTCCCGTCGATGGACTGTACTTAATGTTAGTAAGCGCGATCGCTCTAACAGTGGTAATGGTGATGCAGGTAGTGGGATTAATCATGGTAATTGCTCTGTTGACAATGCCAGCAGCCATAGCTGGGCAATTCGTTAAGGATATCAAACAGATGATGCTCCTTGCGAGCATTTTGGGCATAATTTTTACCACTACCGGACTGTGGCTATCTTATTTTTTTAATCTCACCTCTGGGGCAACGATCATTCTCGTCGCTGGAACTGGATATTTGTTGAGTTTGTTAGTTAAGTAAAACCTAACACCTTCTCCCCGCCAAAATGTCTCGGCTAAAGTTGATAGCCGTTTTTCTATTAACAACTATGCTTTAATATCAGCTTTTGCAATAGAAAAATCAATAATCAAGCTTAATTGATAGGGATGAAGAAATAAAGACAAAAAAAGGCTCTACCGAACTTAGCATGGTAGAAATCGCTCAAACCCTAACGAAGCCTTATTTGGCAAGAATTTTTATAAAAAGCAAACTATCATAAACTCAACCCCTTGCCAAATAAGGCTTTTGGGACGTTAATTCTAATAGTTTTGCATGACAGGTTCGGTAGAGCCCAAAAAAAGACAGTTAACCTGCCTAACCAGGGTGGAAAGATTAATGACTAAAAAGGTAATTGCAATGGAAGTTTCTTGTGCAATTTTATGGGTTACAACTGTGGGATAATTTGATTGGTAACTTCTTTAGGAGATAATTCGCCGTCGATAGTCAAAAGACGACCGCGATATTGATAATATTCCAAAATAGGAATAGTAAACTCTTGGAAAGATTGAATTCGACGTTGAATGATTTCTGGTTGATCGTCAATTAAGCCTCTTTTCAAAGCCCTTTCTTTCATTACAGACTCACTGACTTTTAGATAAATTGCCCAATCAAGTTTTTGGTTTAATTTTTTTAATAAAAAATCTAGCTCTTCAGCTTGAAATGCGGTACGGGGATATCCTTCTAAGATCCAACCTTTACTAGCATCTGACTCTAGCAATCTCTGTTTGATAAATTCGATCATCAGTTCGTCTGGTACTAGCTCCCCCTTTTCTAGATAAGGTTGAGCTTGTTTTCCTAGCTCTGTACCAGAGGCGATTCCCTCTCGCAAAATACTACCTGTAGAGATACTGGGAATTTGATAGTGAGCGCACAACGAAGCCGTTTGTGTCCCTTTTCCTGAACCAGTACCCCCTAAAGTTACTAATCTCATCGGTTTATTTTTGCTGAAGATTTTATCTAGGCAGTTCGATTAATTAGTCAATCCATTGACCAACCAATAGCATAGCATTCGAGTTCCTTTAAATAAAATACCCATCTGTCTTTCGCGCAGGGGAATCCCGTTCAACCCGAAGGGTTAGCGGGAGACGTGGCGTTTAATACCAATTCACTAAATGCCTGCTATGCATACAGCATCGATAATAAATTTCCATTCGGTCAATGAACTAATGACTTTTCGACTAAGTTTTGGGAACATCTTTTGAACAGTATTACTCAACCTGTAGAGGTTAATTATCAGCACTCAGTAACTACTACCCAAAAGGCTGACAATAAGGACGGGCAGGAACTAACAGAGGATATTTGTACAACTGAGGCAGTAACCTTAAAAACTACGACTAACTCAGTTTCCGAAATTACTGAGTTAGTCACTGAGTTGAAACAACGAGCTAAAGATTCTATACAAGGAAAACAATAATGAGTCAACACAGAACCTGACTTTTCAAATCGTGTGTTTATGGATTGAAAGACTCTGAAATCAACAGTTTCAGGAGTTATACCGATAGGTGGAGTTATCGGTATAAGGAGAAGTTTTTAGTTGTCAAAAAGCTTGATTTATTTAAATATCGAATACCTAAAAAATTTCCGTCATTAAACTCGATACGAGAAGCAAATCCAGGGTTGCTATCTTCACGGTAAGTAACTCCAAACCATTCAAATTCAAACTCAAAAAAACCAATTCCATTCCCTATACTTTCATATCCAATACCTGTTAAAGATGAATCATCATACTTGAAAAAACCTGGCAACTCAGTTCCTGCCAAAGCTCCAGTTTCGACATTAACATTAAAGCTGCCATTAATAATAGCTGAGTTGACGACCTCTGAATTAATTAAAGTACCACTAAGAGCTCTGGAATTTAGACTACTCGTTGAATAAACAATCAACTCAATAAGCAAAGAAATTCGGAAAAGCAACTTGATTCATCAAAAAAGCGGGAAAAAATTCAGCTGATTCCGCAGTTTTTTTGGCTTTTTTCTGACTTTCTTCCCCTACCTTTCCCTTTTTTGACCATAGGATATCGGGTTTTTTTAGTCCGAATTTTCCCTTTCTGCCAACCAGGGGACGGGGCTTTCAAGGACTCGAATTCGATTCGAGTCACAGCCCCTCATTTTCCACGGGGTTTGGGCGATTGGGCAGGAGTGCCTATCGCGGCTAAAAGTCCGAAGAAGCTCTGGGCAACCCATCAGGGGAGTTAATTTCTCTTTTGGTTTCCGCTTTTGCGCCTGGGAGCGGATTATCCTCTATAATTTCACGCGCCAACCATAATTGCCAAGTTGCAATGGTCATCAAATCACTCCATCGCTGCCCCTTTTCTGTAGTTCCTAATTGAGCTTTTGTCCAATGCAATCTTTGTTTGACAAATCGGTTCCAATGCTCAATGGCAAAGCGGATTAAGTAATGCTGCGGGACGAGATTCAAGAGAGAGTTGTTCTAACCCAATCCAAGCTAACCACATGGGCTTGGCTGCCTTTTTCGAGAGTCCTTTTCCTTGGCGTTGAATCAGAATGATTTCCATAGGATGGTCAGCAGAATGGTAAAAATGAAACTGACTCCATCTTTTAATTTCCACTCGCCCCCAAGTTGGGTCATCAATTTCCATTGACTCAACCGGAATCCCCCAGGTTGTGGAGTCAGATAGCTTCATTTTCTGACCGTGTTTTGCTGGTCGTCCTTTTCCTGGATAGGGTCCAGGCGCACCAAAAATACAACGATTGGGACGTAAACGCATTAATTTATCGGCATTAATATCTGCTGTCAGTTTGACAAACTTGGCACAACCGTATTCACTATCCCATAAACTTATCGGTCTTTCTGGGATATGTTTGCATACTTGTCTAAGTTGAAAAGCGGGTTTACTAATAGGGCTTTCAAAAGAAGTGATTCTTTCATGCCCGGGACTTTGACACTTTTTCGGGCTAAAAAGGGGGGAAAGCCTTGCCAGACGGCGAGTTTACCTCGAAGAGGTTTCCTCACCTCAAACCTAGTTATATTCAGGGGTTAGGTATTTTTGACCT
>JASJEK010000291.1 GCA_030064915.1 Xenococcaceae cyanobacterium MO_234.B1 | reverse complement strand
CTAGTCAGAACTGGACGAAGCTTACCTGAAGCTGCAATGGTGCTAGTACCAGAAGCTTATAAAAATCAGCCTGATTTACAACAATATCCTGAAATTACCGATTTTTACGAATACTACAGTGGGTTGCAAGAGCCTTGGGATGGTCCAGCATTGCTAGTGTATAGCGATGGTAAAACTGTGGGAGCTTGTTTAGATCGTAACGGTTTACGTCCGGCTCGTTACACTATTACTAAGGATGGTTATGTGGTAGTAGCTTCGGAAACTGGAGTAGTAGAATTAGCTGAAAGCGAAATTGTCGAAAAAGGCAGATTAGGACCAGGGCAAACTATTGTAGTCGATCTTGAGACTAAAGAGATATTACGCAACTGGGATATTAAACAAAGAGTCGCTCAACAAAATCCTTACGGTGAGTGGGTACAAAAATACCGCCAAGTAGTGAAACCGCAAGAATTTGAGAGTCAATTGCAACTAGATACTGCTGAGTTACTACGTCAACAAACTGCTTTTGGTTATACCGCAGAAGACGTAGAAATGATTATTCAGTCTATGGCACTTCAAGGAAAAGAGCCTACTTACTGTATGGGAGATGATATTCCTTTAGCAGTACTTTCTGATAAGGCCCATTTGCTTTATAACTATTTCAAACAAAGATTTGCTCAAGTAACTAACCCTCCCATCGATCCCTTGCGGGAAAGTTTGGTAATGTCCCTTTCGATGCAGTTGGGGGCAAACGGTAATTTGCTGGATATTAAACCTGAAGATGCCCGTTTATTGAAGTTAGAAAGTCCCATACTCAATAATGCTGAGTTGGAACTAGTGAAAAATTCGGCAATTAAAAGCAAGATTTTATCTACTCTATATGAGATTGCTACAGGTCCAAAAGGGTTAGAAACCGCAATCAAACAACTGTGCGCTCAAGCAGCAACAGCAGTAGCAGAGGGGGCAGAAATTTTAATTTTGAGCGACCGCGCTGGGGAGGAAATCGGTACAGAATATAGTTATATTCCCCCCTTGGCTGCGGTGGGTGCAGTACATCACCATTTAATTCGGTCAGGGTTACGGTTAAAAACTTCCTTGGTGGTCGATACAGCACAATGCTGGAATACTCATCATTATGCTTGCTTGGTGGGTTACGGTGCTTCGGCGGTATGTCCTTATCTGGCTTGGGAGAGTGTGGTTCAGTGGTGGCATAACCCTAAAACCCAGAAATTGATGGTCAATGAAAAAATTGAGTCAGTTTCTTTGGAACAGGCGCAGAAGAACTATCGTAAAGCGGCAGAAGCTGGATTACTAAAAATTCTCTCTAAGATGGGAATTTCTTTACTTTCTTCCTATCACGGAGCGCAAATCTTTGAAGCTGTTGGCTTGGGGATGGATTTAGTTAATCTGTGCTTTGTGGGGACAACTTCCCGTTTGGGTGGTTTGACTATTGAGGAATTAGCGCAAGAAGTTATTACTATTCATCAAAGAGCTTTCCCTGAGTTGCAGAGTAAGAAGCTAGAAAACTTTGGCTTTATTGCTTACCGACGGGGTGGAGAGTATCACATGAATACTCCTGAAATGTCCAAAGCTTTGCATCAAGCTGTACGAAGTAAGCAATACGATCATTACGAACTATACAAGCAATATTTACATGGAAGACCGACTACTGCCTTAAGGGATTTATTAGACTTTAATCAAGATCGCGATTCTATCCCCTTAGAATCAGTAGAATCAGTAGAATCTATTGTTAAACGCTTCTGTACTGGAGGAATGTCTCTTGGCTCTCTATCAAGAGAAGCTCATGAAACCCTCGCTATTGCTATGAACCGCATTGGTGGTAAATCTAACTCTGGAGAAGGGGGAGAAGACACAGTACGCTTTAAAGTCTTGGATGATGTGAACGAAGAAGGTAATTCTGCTACTTTACCCCATCTTAAAGGTCTCAGAAATGGTGATACTGCTAGTTCGGCAATTAAACAAGTTGCTTCGGGTCGTTTTGGGGTAACTCCAGAATATCTAATGAATGCTAGGCAACTAGAAATTAAAGTTGCCCAAGGTGCAAAACCAGGAGAAGGGGGACAGTTACCAGGAAGAAAAGTTAGTGAGTATATTGCTGCCCTACGTCGCTCTAAACCAGGGGTAACGCTGATTTCTCCGCCTCCTCACCACGATATCTACTCCATTGAAGACCTAGCGCAATTAATCTACGATTTACACCAGATTAATCCTCAAGCTGGAGTATCGGTAAAATTAGTTGCAGAAATCGGCATCGGGACAATTGCAGCAGGAGTTGCCAAAGCTAATGCGGATGTGATCCAAATTTCGGGACATGATGGTGGTACAGGTGCATCTCCTTTAAGTTCCATTAAACACGCTGGTTTGCCTTGGGAATTAGGCTTAACCGAAGTCCATCGAGTACTACTAGAAAATCAGTTACGCGATCGCGTTTTACTACGGGCTGATGGCGGTTTAAAAACTGGTTGGGATGTGGTAATGGCAGCCTTAATGGGGGCAGAAGAATACGGTTTCGGCTCTATTGCCATGATTGCCGAAGGTTGTCGCATGGCAAGAGTCTGCCACCTGAATACTTGTCCTGTGGGGGTTGCTACTCAACAAGAAGCTTTACGAGCCAGATTTACAGGAATTCCCGATCACGTAGTTAATTTCTTCTACTTCATCGCGGAAGAAGTGCGATCGCTTCTTGCCAGATTAGGTTATCGCAGTCTGAAAGAAATTATCGGTCGTGCTGACTTATTAGTACAACGAGATGATGTGCAGTTAACTAAAACCCAGGGAATGAATCTAGACTGTTTAATTAACTTACCCGATGTTAAGAGCGATCGCTCTTGGTTAGAACATGAGGACATACATAGTAATGGTGCTGTTCTCGATGATGAATTATTAGCTGATGCAGATATTGCTAACGCTATTGATAATCAGGGTGCAGTTACCAAAGAAATCAAGATCGTGAACACAGATCGTTCTGTAGGAGGGAGAATTGCCGGGGCGATCGCATCTAGATACGGTGATAGTGGTTTTGAAGGAGAATTAACCTTTAATTTCCACGGTCACGCTGGTCAAAGCTTCGGTGCATTTAACCTCCCTGGAATGAAGCTGATTCTTACAGGAGAAGCTAATGACTATGTAGGTAAAGGAATGCACGGTGGTGAAATAGTTATTAAGCCTCCTGCAACTGCTAATTACAACACTGCGGATAATGTAATTGTTGGAAATACCTGCTTATACGGTGCAACTGGTGGTATTCTCTACGCTAATGGACGGGCTGGGGAACGTTTTGCTGTCCGTAATTCCCTCGGTAAAGCTGTCATCGAAGGTGCAGGAGATCACTGTTGTGAATACATGACTGGTGGTGTTCTGGTTGTCTTGGGTAAAGTAGGGCGTAACGTAGGTGCAGGAATGACTGGTGGTATCGGTTATTTCCTCGATGAAGATGGTTCTTTCCCTGAAAAAGTTAATCCTGAAATTGTGAAGATTCAACGGGTTATTTCTGAAGCTGGAAAACAACAATTGCAGTCAATGATTACTACTCATGTTGAGAAAACTGGTAGTAAAAAAGGTCAGGATATTTTAGATAACTGGGATAGTTATTTAGGTAAGTTCTGGCAAGTTGTTCCTCCTTCAGAAGCGGATAGTGCTGTGGCTAGTGCTGTGGTTGAGGAGAAACCTTTGACTTCTGTGTAAATTGACCAATTTTAGCTCTACCAGGAGTAATCCTGATAGGGCTAACTACAATGCCACGGCAGGCTTATGGCAGGATCAATTATTTTGTGGAGTTCTCCTATAGCTTGCTTAAGTTGGGGTGCATCTGTCCAACCCACGTAACCACCATAAAGACAATTACCTTGTTCATCTGAAACAAAAACATGATCCACTCCTAAAGAATTTTTCCAGGTGTGTAAGGAAACTCCGTTAGGGAATTTAATTGTTACTTCTGATTTCGCGAAATGCCGTATATTGGCATCAGTCATACCTTGAATATTCTGTAGTCTTTGAATAACTTTAGTAGCTAAATTTGGAACTTGAGGGGGATTGATCTGAGGATTTATCCAAAAGTCTTCAATAATCGGAATTAGACGGGGATGAGACTTTAAAGCTGCATGGGGAATACCAGGTACGCAAATAAACTGACAATAGTCGAATTTGGTAGTAGTTAGATTAACCATGCCATCACTACCACCATTTATATCTCCAGCAATAGAAAGAGTCGGAATGTGTTGAGCAATTTTTTCTGCTATAGGACGGCGATTTTTGCCTAAATCCCTAGCAATACCAATACCAATTCTCCAAGGATCAATGATACGGGCTAGATGGGCACCACTGATGGGAGAACCAATAACTACTAGAGAGTGTACCTTATTCCACCATTGAGGATTTCTTTGTAATACTTCTAGCCAAATTAAGCCTCCCATAGAATGTCCTATAATTTTCCAAGGAATTTCGGGATATTGTTGCAAATTTTGCCTTACTAGTTGCTCAACTGTTTTAATTAGAGGTTCAATACCCCAATAAGTTCTCAATAGCCCTAAACTGGGGGCAATTACTAGACTATTGGGAGTGGCTACAGCTTGAGCTAGTTTGCTAATATCATTACCATTATCTGACCAACCATGTTGAGCAAATAACAGAAAATCAGTCTGGGTTGCCATTATTGATAAATATCAGTCGATTTTAAAGCTTCTATATCCAATTTAGCTAATTTCTGATAGGCATTGTCCACATATCCCTTGCCTCGTAACAGACCCGTATTGGCTCCAGGAATAATATATTTTAGAGTATTTTCTGAAAAGCGATCGCATAATTTAGTAACATTTTTTAACTGTCGCCACCAATGAAAGGTCTTAGCAGTACGCAAAGGCATAATTTTATCAGTAGCAATAGGAAGTAAATGACGACCAGAAAACAATACTCCTCCTAAGTTATTCCAATATAAACAAGAAGAACCAGGAGAATGACCAGAAGTCCAAATAAGTTCTATTTCTGGAGTAAGAATTAAATTATCAACAAAAGTAGTTACTTTTACTTTTGGTAGTAGATAAGCTTCTTGTTCTTGAATAATTATTTCACATTCCAATGCTTCTTGCATCTGAAGGACTTGCTTTCCTATACCACCCCGATGAGTGATAACTAACCAACTAACTCTTCCCTGGGCTAGCAAAAAATCCTGATTAGTATCGTGCCATGCTGGACAATCCACAAGAATATTGCTGGTTTTATTTACAATGAAATAAGCAGTAGCTCCAAGAGTATCTCGATTGGGAGAAAAAGCAAAGATTCCTGGCAAAATAGAACGGGGTGCTTTACCCTCGCTGGGAAGACTAGCAGTAATTTCTGGAGAATTTTGGGGCATTGTTTCAGAAAAATAAGGTAGGTTGTAAGTAATTCAGTTGCATTTTATGGCGAAATGCTCCCGAAGGCACAACTAAACACAAACGTAGAAACGGGAATAAATCTATCTTTTTCTCGTCGTCAATATCAACCAATTCAGCTAAAAACAGATGAAACTTTGGTTAATTATAATTTTACTCAGTCTAATTACTTATGCTGTAGTTCAGCGTAGCGTTAGTTCCATTACCAAAACTCCCGTATGGTTGTGCTGGTTGGTGATGATGTTTCCTGCTTTCATCTGGACAGCTTGGATTTATTTGGTGGGAGAAGCTCAACCGATTCCTATTATGCTGCTAATTGTACCTCTAGTAATTTGTCCTCTCCTTTACGGTTGGTTGATTCAAATTGGCAAATCAGGTAAATCAGAAAATAAAAAATCAGAAAATAAAAAAATAGACAATAAACCTCAACCGTTAGAGTCGGAAAATAATTTAGCTGCGGTTCGTCCCATTAATTCCCAAGAAGAAAAAGACTTACGCAATTGTTTCCCTTGGAATGTCTATTACTTACAAAAAATTGATTATCGTCCCCAAGCTATTTTGTGCCGCGGTAAGCTTAGAACTATACCAGAAGAAGCTTATACCAAAATTAAAAAGAATGTAGAAGGAGTATTTGGCGATCGCTTTTTTTTGATATTTCAGGAGAGTCTGGGGGGTCAACCCTTTTTTGCCCTGGTTCCTAACCCTCAAACCAAAACTAAAGACCAACTAGATACAGAACCCATTAATCGTCCAGGGTTAGCATTAGGACTATTACTAACTACTCTCCTCACCACTACCATGGCAGGGCTGGAATTTCGAGGAGTATCGGAAGAACAAATCCAATCCGACCCCAATCTGATATTTGTGGGATTAACTTATAGTATTACTGTATTAGCAATTTTGGGGATTCACGAACTAGGTCATTACTTAATTGCTAGATGCTACAAAGTTAGTACTACTCTGCCCTATTTTATTCCCTTTCCTGCTTTCATCGGGACTTTAGGCGCATTCATTCAAAAGCGATCGCCTGTACCCAATCGCCGAGCCTTATTTGACATTGCTTTATCAGGAGCAGTTGCAGGTTTTATCGTAACTCTACCTGTTCTATTGATGGGTTTGTCTGTTTCTGAAACAGTACCCTTAGAAGATGCCAATTTTTTCAACTTCAAAGCTTTAGACCCCCGTTTATCATTGCTTCTGGCTCTGGTGGCAAAATTAGCTCTTGGCGATCAATTACAGTCAGGAATGGCAATTCATCTTCATCCTTTAGCCATGGCAGGTTATATTGGGTTGCTAATTACTGCTTTTAATTTGATGCCTGTAGGTCAATTAGACGGGGGAAATATTGTTCATGGAGTATTTGGGCAAAAAACTGCCATTGGAATTGGTCAGGCGGCTCGCTTCTTGGCAATTTTATTTGCCTTAATTCATCCTGCTTTTTGGGTTTGGGCAATTGTCTTGTGGTTAATGCCTCTATTAGACCAGCCAGCTCTTAATGATGTCACTGAATTGGATAATGTAAGAGATTTTTTAGGATTACTGGCTCTAGGATTGCTCATTTTTATTTTATTGCCACTGCCACCAACTTTAGCTAATTGGTTTAATATTTGAACTCGCGAACATTGAACATTAAACATTAAACATTGAACATTAAAAATACTAGGCTATTAGGAAATAATAGATATTAGCAACGCCTCAATAAACTCTAAAATAGGAGATTGCAGCAAATATAGCAGTAAAACATAATGAGTAAATTTGATTACGATTTAATTATTATCGGTGCTGGAGTAGGTGGACATGGTGCAGCACTTCATGCAGTAAAGTGCGGTCTGAAGACAGCTATTATTGAAGCTGGTGATATGGGAGGGACTTGTGTAAACCGTGGCTGTATCCCTTCTAAAGCTTTACTCGCTGCTTCTGGTAGAGTCAGAGAATTAAATGATGCTCATCATCTACAATCTTTAGGAATTCAAGTCGGTGGAGTACAATACGATCGCAGCGTTATTGCGGATCATGCTAATAATTTAGTTAGTAAGATACAAGGGGATTTAACTAACTCTCTCAAACGCCTCAAGGTAGATATTATTCGTGGTTGGGGGAAAGTTGCAGGAAAGCAGAAAGTAACAGTTTCTGGGGAAGGAGGAGATAAAACTTATACGGCGAAGGATATTATGTTATGTCCTGGTTCAGTTCCTTTTGTGCCTCCCGGTATGGAAATTGATGGCAAAACCGTCTTTACTAGCGACGATGCAGTTAAGTTAGAATCTGTCCCCGACTGGATTGCGATTATTGGTAGTGGTTACATTGGGTTAGAATTTTCTGATGTTTATACTGCTTTGGGTTCGGAAGTAACTATGATTGAGGCGTTAGATAATTTAATGCCTGGATTCGACTCTGACATTGCTAAAATTGCCCAACGTACTCTTATTGCACCCCGAGACATTGAAACTTATACAGGGGTATTTGCTACGAAAGTAACTCCAGGGGCACCAGTAACTATCGAGTTAACTGATGCCAAAACCAAAGAAGTAGTAGAAGTCTTAGAAGTTGACGCTTGCTTAGTTGCCACAGGTAGAATTCCTGCTACCAAAAATCTTGGTTTAGAAAGCCTCGCCGTAGAAATAGATCAGCGCGGTTTTATTCCTATAAATGATAAGATGCAAGTCTTAAAAGATGGCAAACCCGTACCCCATCTTTGGGCTGTAGGGGATGCTACTGGTAAAATGATGTTAGCTCATGCTGCATCAGGACAGGGAGTAGTTGCAGTAGAAAATATCTGTGGCAGAGAGAAAGATATTAACTATCGTTCTATTCCCGCAGCAGCTTTTACTCACCCTGAAATTAGCTATGTTGGTTTAACACAAGCCCAAGCTAAAGAATTAGGAAAGAAAGAAGGCTTTACTGTCGCTACGGCAAAAACCTATTACAAAGGAAACTCCAAAGCTTTAGCAGAAGGGGAAACCGACGGCATGGCTAAAGTAATTTACCGCAAGGATACAGGAGAATTACTGGGAGTCCATATTATTGGGATCCATGCTTCTGATTTAATTCAAGAAGCAGCAAATGCGATCGCAAAACGAGAATCCGTAACTAATTTAGCGTTCAACGTTCACACTCATCCTACTCTATCAGAAGTCTTAGACGAAGCTTATAAACGGGCAGCAGTCTAACGCAATTCTACAATCTAATACCATGTGAGTTAAGTTCTTTTTAACGAGAGAATTAAGTGATTCAGACCAGCCCTTTCAATGTGATCCTTTGTCCTAATTAATTTGCGACCGCGCAGCGCCTCAGCGAAGCTGAGACCGCCAATGTCAAAATAGGGATTTCAGACATCAGGAAATTACTCTTTATTAACATTAACATCAAATAAATTTCTCCTGATTGGTAATGCTCAATTTCAGCTTTGCGGTCAGGCAAAGCCTGGCGCAACGAGCGGTCGCGGATACATTGCGAAAACACGAATAAACCGTTAGTAGTTCATTAGTACCGCTTGAAGGGCTGGAGCAAGGGTATAAGTAGGTGCATAAAATTATTTGTATATAATTTCAGCCTCTAAGCCTGACATAGCAATAAGTTAATGCACAATTAATTTTGTTTAGGTAC
>JASJEK010000290.1 GCA_030064915.1 Xenococcaceae cyanobacterium MO_234.B1 | reverse complement strand
CGAAATCGCGATCGCCTGATCAAATTAAGAAAAGATATTGCTGTGGGTAAGATTTCAGGGGCAGTAGGCACTTATGCTAATATTGATCCTAAAGTAGAAGCGATCGCCTGTCAGAAATTAGGACTAGAACCCGATACAGCCTCAACTCAAGTTGTCTCTCGCGATCGTCACGCCGAATATGTCCAACAATTAGCGTTGCTTGCTGCTTCTATCGAAAGATTTGCTGTGGAAATTCGCAACTTACAACGTACTGATGTTTTAGAAGTAGAAGAATTTTTCACCAAGAAACAAAAAGGTTCTTCTGCTATGCCCCATAAGCGTAACCCGATTCGTTCGGAACGTCTAAGTGGAATGGCGAGAATTATTAGGGGTAATGCGGTAGCAGCTTTAGAAAATGTCGCTTTATGGCATGAAAGAGATATTTCCCACAGTTCAGTAGAACGAGTAATCTTACCTGATAGCTGTATTCTGACTCATTTCATGTTGAAAGAGATCACTGGCTTAGTGAAAAACTTGCTGGTATATCCTGAAAACATGGAACGGAATATGAATGTCTATGGTGGGGTTATCTTCTCTCAAAGAGTTTTACTGGCTTTAGTAGAGAAAGGAATGAACCGAGAAGATGCTTACCGTGTAGTTCAAAGTTGCGCCCATACTGCGTGGAATACCACTGATGGCAACTTCCGTGACTTGATTAGTAAAGATGAGACAGTGACGAAAACCCTTTCCGATGCAGAAATCCAAGCTTGTTTCGATCCTAAACATCATCTGCGTCACTTAGATGAAATCTATCAAAGATTGGGGATTTAGACTAGACCTCTTGGATAAGCCCGATAAATCTTGGTTAAGTCAAGTTCGGAGTTCGGAGTTCGGAGTTCGGAGTGACCTACGGTAGTCGCTTCGCGGACGCGAACGCGTACGGAAAATTTTGTACCTCACTCACCTATTTAACAAAGGCTATATTTACTCAAACTAGTACCACTACGGGTCAGTCAAAAGTCAAAAGTATTGATTGGTAGGGGTTTTATGATTTTTAGACTGGTCACTTATACCAATTCACTTTAAGTTTGCTAAGAATAAATTCCCTCAAACAGAGACTTTCCTCGTCTCATATATAGCGTTTATTTCGTGAATTGGTATTATTTCCGCTGCGCTGCGCTAGTGAGATTATGGGCAATTTAAGCTACCGTGTACACACAAGTCATGTTTTAAGTTATCGTTATCTGTTTGACTTGACACTGTGTCTAGCCCCCTAAATCCCCCAAGCTTGGGGGACTTTTAAATCTTGTTCCCCCCAAAGTTGGGGGGTTAGGGGGGCTTAAAACAATTATGGGGGTAAACTTTCAACTTGTGTGTACACGGTAGCCCCCAGGTTTGGGGGGTTAGGGGGGCGAAAACCACAAATCTTTTTATCTTGAGTACTTGTGTGTACACCGTAGCAATTCTTCATTATCAATTATCAATTACTAACCAATGAATCAATCTCAAACTGCGATCGCCAATAACCAGCCCTCTGAATCAGAGTCAATCATAGTCGCAAAAGATATAGAGAAATGGTACGATAACAACTTTCATGTTTTACGAGGAGTCAATCTCAACGTCAAAACCCAAGAAGTTGTAGTAATTATGGGTCCGTCGGGGTCAGGAAAATCTACTTTTATCCGTACTTTTAATGCTCTTGAACCCTATCAAAAAGGTAGCATTACTATTGATGGGATTGAACTATCCCGTGACTTAAAAAATATTGAGGCAATTCGTCGGGAAGTAGGGATGGTATTTCAGCAATTCAACCTATTTCCCCATCTTAAGGTACTAGATAATGTTAGCCTTGCCCCTATTTGGGTGCGTAAATGGTCAAAATCGAAAGCAGAAGAAATCGCTATGCAACTCCTAGAAAAAGTTGGCATCCTAGAACAAGCTTACAAGTATCCAGGTCAACTATCAGGAGGACAACAACAAAGAGTTGCGATCGCTCGTGCTTTGGCTATGCAACCAAAAATCATGCTATTTGATGAACCCACATCCGCTCTTGATCCCGAAATGATTAGGGAAGTTTTAGACACGATGCGTAATCTCGCTGAGTCAGGAATGACGATGGTATGCGTCACCCACGAAGTAGGCTTTGCTAGGGAAGTAGCAGACCGAGTGGTGTTTATGGATGAAGGGATTATAGTAGAAATTGCTACTCCTGAAGACTTTTTTAATAATCCCCAAGAAGAACGAACGAAAAAGTTTCTCTCCCAAATACTTTGATCAGTAATCAGTAATCAGTAATCAGTTATCAGTTATCAGTAATCAGTAAACACCTGGTAATTATCAATTATCAATTAGCCACTACTCATCTTTCAGTAGCCAAAATCCTGTATAAGTCATCCCAGAATCATCGGGTTGAATTAGAAGGAAATGTAGTCCCTCACTTACTTGCTTATTATCTTCATAACTTCTTGCAGCTTGAGCCACTGACGGGTCTTCAAAAGTATTAAATATCCAGCGATCTACTAACCCAGATTCTAAAACCAAGCCCCCAGATTGACCAATTTCAGTGGGAATATAATTTAATGCTACTGGTTTTTTTTCCTGTAACCAACGGCAGAGAGAGAAAGAATTTCTCCCTCCATAAACCACAATTCCAGGTACAACAACATTAGAAGCAATTCCTAAATTAATCGGAAGTAAAGATTCTGGTACTTCCTGAAAAGGAATAGGACGATCTTGGACAAAATTAATAATTTCTCCCGCAGCAATACTGACAAAACTCCAATTTTCCCCCCAAAGAGATTCTGGTAGTGGCTGGGGTGGTGGTTGCTCTAAAGCTAAGTATTTATTACTAGTTAAAATTGATAAATTGTCAACTAGATATTGACCTATTCTTTGCTTTAATCCTCTAGTCCTTCTGGTAGTTTCTAGTTCAATAGATAATGCTTCAGTTGCAATGGTAAACAACCCGACAATTTGAGGGCGAAAAATTTGAATTTTCTCTGGTAAGTGACCTTTTCCTGCTTGACGTAATTGTTCAATCAGCCAGGAAGAAGTTGCTTCAGTCTGAAGACACTTTGCCGTGTATATCTCGTTTCCCTCTGGGTCAGATATAATTAGCAACCATGATGGCTTTTCTGTTGCCTGAGATACAGGGATATGATAAAAATCACATTGCCAAATCACCATAAATTTTTCATTAATTTAGTATAAAGTTTGTGTAGTATAAAGTTTGGTCAATTTATCTATAGCAATTCTTGGTTGAATGTTTTTTTAGTTTCACCAACCAATTTTGAGCCATAGTAGTAATTTTTGCACGATCGATTTTTCCCTGTGGGTTACGGGATAGAGAAGTTGTGCGAATCCAGTATTTAGGATGTTTATAAGAACTTAAACGCGATCGCAACTTATCCCGAATTAACTCAGAAGTCATATCAGGTTCAATCGGAACAAATATCGCCGTAACTGCTTGTCCCCATTTCTCATCAGGAATGCCAATTACACAGACATCTCTTACTAGACCAGTAGCCAGGATAGCAGATTCTACCTCTGAGGGAAAGACATTTTCTCCCCCCGTAATTATCTTATGACTGTTTCTCCCTACTAAGTGTAAGTAACCTTTTTCATCAAAGAAACCCAGATCATCGGTAATTAGATAATCCTCAGAAGACAACTCAGGATAGTAACCAAGACAAAGGGATTCACTCTCGATTTTAATAGTTCCTATGTTTTGAGTTAGTAGTATGTTTCCTTGGGGATTAATAATCTGAACTTTAGCATGGGGCAAAACTTTTCCGTTGCTAATATTCCCCAGAAGAAAATCTTGAGGTTGAAGGGTGACTACTCCCGAAGCTGTTTCCGTCATCCCGTAGGTAAGGGATAGAGGGATGTTATATTTTCTAGCTTTTTCTAAAAGCGATCGCCAAGCTGGCGCGCCTCCTAATAGTACAGTCTGAAACTGAGATAACCATTGAGGATCAGTATCTAACAAAAATTGTAATTGAGTGGGAACAAGAGAAATAAAAAAATCTTGAGGATTAATATCTGGTTTTTTACCTTGTTTTAAATCACTATAAGAAAAATCAACAAATTTACCTTCGGTTAAAAAAGAGCGCAAAAACTGCATTAAACCACTTACATGATACAAAGGTAAAATACAGCAAGAGTTAATATTGTTTATCGCAAAATAGTTAGTAAATCCTGTAACAGATGCAGCCATAGTAGTTATTGTATGAATTGTAAAGCGTATTTTTCCTGAAGTTCCCCCTGTAGGAATCCCAATAATAGGATAAGGTATTTTATTTTCTATTGTTGCTTGATTTTTAAGCTTATGTTTCTTGATGTCTCCCAAAATTAAATCAGGTTTAACTAGCTCAAATACTTGCTGCCATTCTTGTTGTTGCCAACGAGGATTACAGAGAAAAAGATTAACTTCTGCTGATACTCCAGCTAAAAAAGAGGCGATAAACTTTTCTGCTGTAACTTCTGCAAGTAAAACATTGGAAATATTTGTTTTTTTACTTTTTAGTATCTCTAGTTCTGATAATTTTTGTTGATATAGTTTCTTGAAGTTTTGATTATCTTTTAGCTGTATAAATTTATTTACTGCTAATTGTAAATCTAGACTTTTTTTTTTAGACATTTTAATTTAGGTTGTTAATTGTCAAAATCTTTTTGTACTTACTGTCTATTAACTAATACCAATTATCTATTAATTTGCAATTTGCACTTAATTTTTTATAGCTAGGGCGTATGCCCCTACAAAATATATATTCAATGCATTGTTAAAGAGAAATAGTATAATACTAAATCCTGTTGTGAAACCCCACTTATAACCTACAGGTTAAAACCTGTTGCTATACATACAAAGTCTGCCTACGCAGACTAGAAAAATAAAGGGGGTATGAGAATCGGATTTGGTATAACTACTGTACGGACGTGACCTGGTACGTCCCTACGAACTCCTATAGCCCTATAAATTTAGGTTAGGACAAATCAAATTCTGTAAGGGCTTTTCGCGAAAAGCCCCTACTTTAAATCCTATGTCCTAACCTTCTGACGTATTGCTATAACTCCTAACTCACAGCAAAAGAAACTTGTCTAGAACCTTGGACTAGAGGTAATAATGCCCCTATTTGTTCTGTACCATTAACTCCTAGATCACTGTGACAAAGGATAACTTTTTCTGTTACCCGACCCAATAAATCCCGAATAATTCTTTGCAAACGCTGCTGATCCATTTCATATTCATCTTCAGCCATCCAAGTTCTTCCTGACCATTCTTTAAGGAATAATGGTGCAGCAAAAAGGGTTGCAGCTCCTCCTTTTTCCCAGAGATGAGAGCCAGCGTCTAGCCAAAATTGCCAAGGATGAGAAGTCTTAAGAGAACGATACTGAAAGATAGTAGCTAGGGATATTGCACCTTGTTTGGGGGGAAACTGACGCATCGGGCGAGGGTTAGCAGTAATCGTACCACGGCGTAATAACTGGATAAATTGAGCAACAGTAACGGCTTGAGTTTGAAAACTAGGTTGGGTTTGTTTGAGTCTGCGATCTACTTCCCAGTAGTGTTGGGCGGTTTCCATAAGTTCTCGTAAAGCCGATAGCCTATCATAGCTGTAGTAATTATTCTTGCCTAAAAAATGCTCGATCGCCTGATGCAGGAAAATAGTAGGAGTAAGAAAACATTGTTTGTGTTGTTGCAATCGGATATTGTTAATCCAGTCCATTATTTGTTGGTAAGCAGTAGTAGCTTGATGTCCTAATCTATCCCAACGAGGAAAAGACTCTACTGGTAACAGATCGGGTTGCTCGGGATCGACATGATAACAGTAGTCAGCTAATAATCCTGCTCTAACAGGATCGATTTGAGGTACTAATTTTCCTGCTACGGGTTTTTGGCTCAAAATAGTTAGCATTTCCGCAATGGAATCTCTGTCTAATAACCGCCCAATACCTGGATAAACTAAAGCCATGAGAGTTAGCAAGGCTCTTACTAGAGGGGAACTTATGAGGGGGCGTTGTTCATTAACTGGTTCGATGGGAATACCACTAGCAGATAAAATTTCGATTAGGGTATAACGGGCAATTTCATCTAAACCAGGGGCAATAATAGCGATATCTTCCGGTGCAACTTCTTGATTTTTTACGATGTGAATAATGTATGCTGCGGTTTGACGCAATAATTCGGCACGGGAGATAGTTTGAATAGACTCAATAAAGTCAGGAATCTCTATCCCATAAGCAGTTGCGGTGACTAACTCTACTATGTTTGTCGCTAATTCTGCTGTTATTAAAGTGTTTGGTGGTACAGATAAAGTTTCGACTATACAGCGACTTTGTAACTCTTCCCAGTAGTTAGGATCGGCATTTAACCCCAGTCTGACTTTTCCCTCTGGATTATAAGTAAAAATACCTTCTGCACCTCCATCTAATAACACCTCTATTAGATTTCTGGCGATCGCAGGATAGTCATCGGTGTCATCAGCAAAAACCGCAGGATAGCGATGGATTAAATGATGTTTGTACTGAGCATTAGGAAGTAGATAACGCCAATAAAGTTCATAAATAATCCCATAACTCAATAATCCTCGTTTTAAAGCCCAATTGCGCCATTGTAAAATTAGCTTGCCTCTAATGTGATATAGCTTTCCTGCATCTTCTGTCAGGTTGCCTAATCCCTGTTCTAAGATAAAGGGTATATCTTCTGCTGCAATACCACTTGCTCCAGCTAACTGCAACAAGTCTAGGGTTTCCCGTACCAAACTATATTCTTTTGTTGTCTCTGTTAAAGTCTTCCATTGAGGGTGTTCTCGCCACAATTGAGTTGCTAACTCCTGTTCAGTTTCTGGGCGCAATTTTAGGGGAAACTGGGGTTTAATCTGTAATTGCTCAAAAATCAGAGGCCAAAATAACTCTACCTCATCGCTAATAAATCCCACAGGAGTCTTACAAATTACAGGATAAGTACCCTCCACGGCTGCCGAAAGGCGATCGCTAAACTCTCTGCGATTATGATTATTAGCAGCTAAAACTAATACTGTGGCAGACAAATTTTGTTGAGGGGACTTGTTACTGTGTTGAGTTAGTTGTTTTCTCACCCATTCACTAAACTCTGCTACTAAACGAGAAGTTTTTCCAGTTTTCGTTGTTCCTGTAATCCAGATTGACATATAGTTGTTTACGAAATGTTTTTAGATTAAAATCAAGCATTTTTCAGCTAATTTTAATTTAATGCCTAATTTTAGCTTTATTTAACTAATTTTTTAGCTTTAGTGTCTTTAGTTGTTTTTTAGTCAAATTTTAGTCTAAACTCCAGTAATGAGTATTACTTACATTAGATATATTGAGCTTGCCAGAAAATAGTTTGGTAACATACTAGCTAGAGAAATAATATGTTCACCTCTTTAAAACCAGCTTAGGAAAAAGACTCAAGTTTCCGTAGCTGATGTTCTAAGTAAATGAAATTGCAAGATATTGTTAACAGTGTCAGACAATGGTTATCTGCTACTCCTGAAAGAGCTTTAGATGCTGCTTATCGTGCTGCAATCAAAATTAAGGCGCTCGAAGATAATCATTTTAATGGGAGAAAGGTATCCAGCGAAGGAGTTAACTATTCTCAGAGTGTCATTAAAGTATTTCGAGGCGATGTTAATAATTATCTCAACACAATTAAAATTAGATTAACAGAGTTCAAAGCCAGCCGAGCCTTATTGATTTTTTCTGATACTAAGCCCCAACCTACCACTACTGTTATAGAGTCTGCTAATGGTTTGGCTGATGACCGTGACTTGACCACAATTGAAAAGCTCAATTTTATTGATGGTGTAATTACTAAATATCAAAATGAGTACCCAGAAAATACAGCAGCTAATTTTCCTGAAAAACGAAACAATGCTGAATTAAACGGGAAAATTATTGATCAAGATAATAATAAGTCTCAAAAAAAACAGCTAATTATTGCCCAAAATGGGAACGAAACTAATATAGAAACTATTACTAATAAAACTAGTGTTTTACCTCGTTCTTTTATGAGAACGATTAGCCGTATTAAGCAAGAAATAGATCCTAAATCGGAAACAACAGAAGAAGAAGTTTTAAGGAAATTTCGTCGCTCTCGCAATAAAACGGCAATTTCAGTCAGATTCTTACTAATTCTAATTATAGTACCTTTATTTACTCATCAATTTACTAAAACATTTTTAATTAGTCCCTTTGTCGAAAAATACTTTAGTAATCATGAATCAGTTATTTTTATCAACAAAGATCTAGAAGAAGAAGCCTTCATGGAGTTACATCATTATGAAGAAAACATCCATTTTAAAAGTCTTATTGGGTTAGCTCCTCCTATCTCGAATGAAGAGGTAGAAAAAGAACTTCGTCTCAAAGCCAAAGAACTAAAAACAGAATATCGTCATCAAGGAATAGATGCAGTTGGAAATGTGTTTGCTGATTTTTTCTCCTTATTAGCTTTTGCTGGAATTATATTTTTTTGCAAGAAAGAAATTCTAATTATCAAATCTTTTCTCGATGAAATTATTTATGGCTTGAGTGATTCAGCTAAAGCCTTTTTGATTATTCTATTAACAGATATGTTTGTGGGTTATCACTCTCCTCATGGTTGGGAAATTATCTTAGAAGGGATCGCCCGTCATCTTGGCTTACCAGAAAATCGTGATTTCAACTTCCTCTTTATTGCTACATTTCCTGTGATTCTCGATACGGTATTAAAATATTGGATTTTCCGCTATCTCAATCGTATTTCTCCCTCTTCCGTTGCAACTTATAAAAATATGAATGAGTAAACATTTATCATTTATCATTACTCAATGTTTTTAAGGTTTAAATTATTTGATTAAGAGATATCTTCAGCTATAATAGTTGTCAACTCGCTTCGCTTGAGTTCAGAGTTCAGAATTCAGAATTCAGAGTTTAACTGGTTTGGAAGGAGGCTTGCAACCTCCGGGAGGGGCTTGAAAACTAAGCTAGTAAATTAGACAACACAACCAGGGTCTATTTAAGC
>JASJEK010000055.1 GCA_030064915.1 Xenococcaceae cyanobacterium MO_234.B1 | reverse complement strand
GACAGAATTGCTCCCAAGAGCTGACGCTCTCGCGCTGCTGTAGTGTTGTTGTCATGTGTTTATGATTGCGTTGGTTGAATATGTATTTTGATGTATGTGTATATATTAGAGCAAGTGTAAACAAATGTAACAAAAAAAAATTTATCTATTTAATTAGCTTTGCTTATGAAATTCAATTGACGAGACTTGAATCAAGTAGGTTGCTGCCAGTCATCAAAATATTCGCCTCATACAGAAGGGATCTTTTTCAACTCTCTTTATGCCTATAAAAAATTCAACGACTTTACATAATTTATTAAAAATCGAGAGTAGCGATCGCACTTTCTTTTTGCTGCTCTGTGACCCCTAGATAGCGTTCCAGAGCCGATAAAGTTTTATGTCCTGATATTGCTTGAATATGGCGCAGAGGGACACCAGCATCACTCATCCGAGTCAAGGCAGTTCTTCTAAAACTATGGGTGCTGACACCTTCAATTTCTAGCTTCTTACAAGCGGAGCGTAAAATGGCATCCGCACTAACTTTACGGATGTGGTTTCTGCCGTGTCTGCCTGGAAATAGATAGGGGCGGGTATGCCAGCGATCAGTGCGGTGGTGTTCTTCGATGTATTCTTTGAGTTGAGGATGAATTTGAATTTCTCTAGTTTCTTGTTTGCCTTTGGTGTTGTAGCTGCGAATCACCAACACAGAGCGAATCCCTTTAATGCCGATGACATCACCTCGCAGGAGAGTACAAGCTTCATTGATCCTCGCAGCAGCATAGAGACACACACCGAATAATGCTTTATCACGGGGCTTGACAAAGCCTTCGTTAAACAACAAAGATATCTGTGTAGGGGTGAGGATTGCTGCTCTACCGTAACGATTTACCTTCATTCTAGGTATCTTACAATGTAAAGCTGGAGTATGATCTGGTAAATGGCTCTAATGCTTGTCAATTAAGGGTAAGGAGCGAAAAATAAGTTTGACTGATGTTGAGTGAATCGGCTGTACTAATTAGCTCCATTTATGGTTAGATTCATCATTCAAATGAACTACGAGCCTGTTGGCGAAGCGAATCGGCTGTACGGCTTTTAATTTGAGCCACTTGACCTAAAGATAATTATCCGTAAGCCGACAACAGGCATTCCATTTATTACATTAATAAAAACATGATAAAATGAGCTAAACAATAATTGATATATCAAGGTTTATTTTATTTATTTACTGGTTCAAATTATGCTCAATAAATTTTACTATTTTAAATTATAAAAATACTTATTTTAATTGCATGGATGCGAATAAAATAAGTATACTATTAAGTAATATAATTAAAATCATGTCAGTTCAAACCAAGCAAGATGTAATTAATTTATTACAAAGTTATCAAGGAGAGTTAAGTAAATTCGGGGTAAATCGCTTGGGTTTATTTGGTTCTTTTGTGCGTAACACAGCTAAATCTGAAAGTGATGTAGATGTTTTAGTTGTGTTTGAACCTTCACATAAAACCTTTGATAATTTTATGAATTTATCATTTTTTTTAGAGGATTTATTTCAACGTAAAGTTGATTTAATTACAATAGATTCTTTAAGTCCTTATCTGGGAAATAAGATTTTACAAGAGGTAGAATATGTCTAGAGATGATAGAGATTATCTAGGACATATCCTCGATGAAACAGAATATTTAATTGCTACTTCTTCTGCTTTAGATAAAAGTTCTTTTTTAGAAAATGAAACATTAAAAAGGGCTTTTGTTCGTAGTTTAGAAATTATGGGAGAAGCAGTAAAACAGCTATCAGATTCTTTCCGTGATAGTTATCCAGAGGTTGAATGGCGTAAGATTGCTGGCATGAGAGACAGATTAATTCATAATTATTTTGGAGTTGATTATGAAATTGTCTGGGATGCAGTTATCACGGAAGTTCCTCGTCTTAACGCCAAGCTCAAGGAAATTTTAAAGAGCGACTAAATTTCCTCAGACAATAACAACTGAAATAATCGCTTATAAACTGTTATACTCACTGATACTTACTTTAAATAGCTAATAATCTAAAATAATCTATATTACTGGGGTAGTTGCTCAACATAATCACTTTACGTATAGTGAGAAGTAAAGTTAACACTCTGACCAAGCGTAATTATGACGGATTCCACCACTTCAGTAGATCAGTCCATCAGTGAATTATTGACCAGATATAAAATTACTAAGCCTGCTCTCTACAGCAGATTCAAGGGGTTAGGAATTTCTACTTTTAAGGTCGGCAGAAAAGCTTATGTTAAATCCGAAGATATAGAGCTATTAGATAAGTTAGAGCAACATATATATGACGGTGGGACGATTATTGATTTTGTACATACATCTGAAGCTGCTATCGAGTTAAGAGTTCCGTCAAGTAAAGAGTTAACCGAAGCTCCTCAACCTATACCAGAAGAGCAATCCAACGGTTGGCAATTCAATTTACCATTACTGGTTAACTCAATAGCTGATGCCATTGCCCAAAGAATTACGCCTCCTGTTAATCCTCTGGCTGAACTAGAAGCTTTGGAAAAAGCTTATGAAAAAAAATGGATTCTCAGTACTTCCCAAGTTGGTTCAATCTTAAAACTCAATTCTAAAACTTTGATTCGTTATAAATCTTTTGAACGTCACGGATTTACTTTTACTCGAAGAGGGCAAGTCGGCGCAGAAATTGGTTGGCGAGTTGGCAAAGTTGAAAGTGATTGATCGAGCTTCTCCTCAGATCAGAAATTGTCGCTTATTTGTCTTAAATAAGCGACAATTTCTTGCTTGAAAGTAACTATTATTCATACAATCAAGTTACAATTCTTTCTTGAAAGTCAGAATAAAATGTATCATAAACTACACTTTTTGGGCACGGAAAAACGTGGTATTGAGTGCCAAGTCACTTACTTTTGAGGAGATTAGGGCTATTTTGAGGATTATTACCGCTCAAATTAGCTTACTTATTGTCAATAAGCTAATTTTTTGGATGAGCGATTAATTTACTGGGCACTAAAAAACTCTCTATGTGTGCCAAGTGGATTAGCATTACGCACGCTCACGCAAAAGTTCTCTACCATGCGCTTAAATCAAATCTTGTCGGCACAGAAATCAATTAAAACAATTGCAGCTACGCCTTTTCAGGCTACACTAATGCCAACAAAAAGTTGGCGCATAGTACGCAAAGTATTTTGCTATAGATAAAGCTTGAAAGCAGCACAGTGAAAGACTTTAGGGTCGATTGTCGCAGTATATACTTTTGTAAAGTTGGGTTTTTTTCCTGGTCAGGAAAAACTGGGTTCTAAGGCTTTAGCTTATTGACAATGAATGAAGCGAAAATCTTTCTCTTGAAATCTAAAAAGTTTCAATAATAATTACATTGTCCGAAATTTAGAGACAATAAGACTACATTGTTAGTCCTTTTCCTTTTGTTATCTTTGGCTGAAGATTTTGTGAAAGATTATTTTCTTGTACATGGAATTTGGCTAGATATACATTCACCATTCTCTTAGCCCAACGATCTAAATCAGGAGTTTTCCTGTCAGATAAACTCTTGTAAGTGAGCGCTACATGGGCGATCGCTTTAAGGTAGTGTTTGGCTAATCTTGGATTGTCTTCTCTCAACTGGTTATACACAGCAGATTCTGAAATTATTTCAGATTTGGAATCTGCTCTTAGATATATTTCTAGGTCTAATCTTGAATCACTAATATCATTGCCAAGCTCCTGGCGTACCAGTTGAGCAGTGTTCATATATTCAGCATGAGAGCGAGAGGCTTGATGAGCACTCACTTTTTTCTCGGAGTTAATTTCCTTCTCTACCGCAGCTAGAGAGCGTTCTAGGCTTTTGATCTGTTGATTAGCGGACTCGATCGCCAACCATTGATCACCTTTGTATGTCGCTACTCCTCTTTTCATCATGGCAGTTACCGCGCTCCCTAGATGAATCTGGGGAATCCGATTAATGCCCTGTTCAGCCAGAGTACGATGATCAATCTTCTCCTCGATTCCAGCTTTCTCTAGAGCTTCATTGGCATACGTTGACCAAGCCGACCTTTGGAATTCAAGTAGCTCTCTTTTATTCCAGTCCCGATTCTTCTTCTTGTTAAAACCATCTTCATCAATTTCCCTCATCGTTAACATGATGTGAGCATGAGGATTATGACTATTCAAATCATGAAAAGATACATCAGCTACCATGCCTTGATTAACAAACTGTCCTCTGGCAAATTCTCTAACTAATTCTATTTGTTGATTCCGATTCAATTCTACAGGAATAGCCACTTGAATTTCTCTAGCTAGTTGAGAGTTTTTTCGTCTTTCTACCTGCTCTACTTCGTTCCATAGCTTCTCTCTATCATGTACCCAAGAGGGCGCGGAATCTGGAGCTAAGATAAATTTCTCATCTACACCTTTTTTCTTTCTATAGTCATGTATTTCTCCTGTCTGTTCATCTTTAATTTTTTCGGCTGCTCGATAAGCTGCGGATGCTGTAGCGGAACGTCCAGCACTTCGAGAAATCACACTTACATTGAAGTAATAAATAGCCATCCACAGATAGAGATAATATGACTAGAGTTGGTCGGGTGTTAGTAGCCTATTGGTAGAAGTAGCTGATCATGCACTAACCAGGGGTCAGTCGCAACGAACAAACCGGAGGTTTGTATAGTTGCGCTTTTAGTTTCGCTAAAAGGGATGTTGGTATGTGTTCAGTGTACCACGCTGCATGGGTAAAATATGTCCTACCAAGTCAAAGGGTATGATAGGAGGTTGGTAGGGCTACTTGGAAAATAAAATATGGCTAGTAGGTTAGAGCAGTTATTAAAGAAACAAGAAGAACTTAAAGCTCAGATACGAAAGGAGAAAAATAAGCTATCTCAAGCAGAGCGAAAGAAAGATACCCGCCGTAAGATTTTACTCGGTGCTTTGATGATGGATCTGATGAAAAAGGGAGAGTTAGACGAGAAAAAGATTATGAAGCGGTTAGATGGGTTTTTGTCTAGGGATATAGACCGTAAGCTTTTTGATTTTTCTCTTCAAATCAAGAGATGACGAATTATCAAATTATTATTTTTTACCAAAACCTTTACTTTTTCTAAGTCTTAGCTTTGCTTTAGAATTAGATTTAAGTTTTTCTATAGCCTTAAGCTCTTTTTTATACTCCTTCTTGGATTTAAATTGTTCCATAGCCTTAAACTCTTTTTTGTACTCTTTTTGAAGCTGCTTAACATCTTCATCGGATACAGCAGATTTGTGATAAGGGATTCTAAATCTTATCCCCTCACCGAAATTGAACACTACAACATACGGTGGAGAATCAGGCATTAACTCATCATTAAACCTTTCTCTTAGATAAAAAACCTTATCAGGATTATTTTTGAAAAAGCTCCTGTCAGCTTCCATAAAAGCTTCTTCACCAAGTTCAGGATTCGTAATTATTTGTGAGGTGTTCATCTAATTTTAGTCCTTCCAAATAGTAAACATAAACACTTAAGTGTTGTGTATCAATTTAGAGAAATCTTCGCGGATTTATCCTAATTTTTCCTAAACTTTAGTTCTTTGAACGATTAATATCTTGAACCAACCTTAAATTTTTCTCTTATTACCAAAAAACTGGCTCCTCAAAAGCTTAAATTACGCTTCCAACTCAATTTGTGAGAAAAGCTTACGGTGTATACACCATAAGCTTTTCTCGTCAAAGAATTTAACTTTTCGGATAATTCTCTAAGTAAATCAGAAATTAAAGCTAATGCGGTTTCTGAACCCAATAACCATCCTTTATCCCTCAATACGATAAACAAAAACCTTAGAAGAGTTTAAAGAGCCTATGAGGGGCAATAATGCACCGCTAATCACCATCACCAGAAATCCTCTGGTATTTCGACAAATTCCTGACTAATCAGCTTTGATAAGTTTTTTTTATCGACTTTTTGCCGACCGCCGTCGATTTTTAGGCTATTAGTAAAACTTATGATTGATTCCTTTTTTAAAAATTCTGTTGGAATATCCAATTTTTCCAAATCAGATTGTTTTACTACAATTCCTTTATCTTTCCAATCTTCTGTTAATTTCAAATTTATTTCCAGAGGTTGTACATAAACTAGTTTTTGTTTTGGCGGAATGTCTCCTAAATTACTACTGTGAGATGTTGAAACAATTCTTACAAGCTGGTTTGACTGAATCATTCTGATTTGTGGATATTTAAAACCTTCCAGATCGATTAACCCCGAACTCGGTACTCCTCGATAAACACACACATCGCCTTCGGCGACCTCAAAACCTTCATATAGGGCAGGGTGTGTACAGCCCTTATCTGGTGCGCTTTTCGGCGTTTCTGTTTCTGGCTCGTTTTCCAAAGGTGTGTACAGCCCTTGTTTCATCGCTATTTCAGCTTTTTTAGCAGGTGTTACTTCTTGTATTACTTCTTGTATTACTTCTTGTGTTACTTCTTGTATTACTTCTTGTATTACTTCCTGTATTTTTTCTTCTTGTATTACTTCTTGTGTTTTTTCTTCTAGGGTTATCTCCTCTTCGGGAATGTTTATTACTATCTGGTTGGCTTTTAGCTCCTCATATACTGGTTTCCATTCTTGGGCGTAAGGCTCTTTGTTTAGGGTTTTGTTTCCAAATCCTTTCCCAAATAACCTTTTTGATGTTTCTATTACTAATGTTCTGAATTCACTTACAGTTTTGGGTATTACTTTTATTCCTTGTCTGATCTGCTCTACTACTGCTTTTAATCTCAAGAGTGCTTCTGCTGCTTTGTCTTTGTTTTTGTTGGGGGCTTCATGGATGTTTCCGAATATGTCTTTGTATGTCCCTATTCGCTTGGGCATATCTCCTATTGCCCAGTAGTATTTTTCGGCTCCAGAGGCTCTCTCTCTGACTCTTTTGTCTATTTCATGCTTATGACGGCAATATTTGTCATATCCTGGCGCATTCTCTATTTCTCTTTTAATGAATTCTATTAACTCTCCTCCTTTTAATCCCATAAACACTACCCCGTATGTGGCGAATTTACACAGCAAATTGTTGGTTTGCCCGAATCCTGTCCATCCATCTTTCATACAGGTTTCTAAGTCCGCTCTCCATTTTTCTATGTTGGCTTTTCCTTTTCTGCCAGCTACTCTTTCGTAATAAACGGCTTTGTGCGCCATTTCTATTGCTGCTTCTAATTCTTCATCAACAATATTTTTATTGGACGCTACCAAATCCATTTGCCTCTTAAAGACACGGAAATCGTTGCTTATGGGTTCTAGGTCATCTCCTAGCAGTAATGACCCTGATTCGGGCTGTAATGGCAGTCTGTGCGCTTTATAATTTATTACTTCCTTCTTACTGAAATATTTGCAGTTGGGGAATAGCTCTAGTTGTCCATCTTCTATCTTGAATCCTGCATTTTCTACTGTCTTTTTCAGAAAACATGATGCTGCAAAGGTTGGAATTGCTTTTGATAGGGGGAAGTAAGTATGTAGCCCTTCACTGTAGCTTGACCACACCAATACGTATCCTGGTAGTCCTGCGTCTTCAAATGCATGTAGTAATCTGCGGAAGTTTTCCTCATTGTTGTATGGATGGTTCGCACTCTGACGATCTATGTCTATCATCAGATATTCCACCATGCTCTCTTTATTGGTGCTAAATCTTATCCCTACCAATAAATTTGGCTCTAAAAATCGCCGTAATAGAGTGGGAATTTCCAGGGGAAAACGATTCTCTGTAAACCACTTGGGTTTTTTCCCTCGCAAATCTTCGATGTTGTCGGCTTCGATAAAACGCCATAAATGATTGAAATACGTTAATAATCCTTCTTTGATTTCGGTTAATGCGGTTTCGGAGTAGTTAGCAGGTTTTAGTTTCATGTTTTGTCCCCTTTACCCACTGGTAAAAGGCAACAAAGTCCGCTATATTTGTGATTGTGAGGGCGTTTGTTGCTGTCTTTTTACTGTCAATGCTTTTACTGAAGCATTGTTTTACCAGTGGGATTCAGTTTTGTTTTTTGAGTTGCATCTAAAAACCTAACGCCCTTCGCGCTCTAAAACAATCGCTTTCATCGGATAGCGTAAAAAAAATTTACAAACCCCCTACTTTTGATATTGAGTAGAGGGCTTTATATTTATTGGTGATTTTATTTTCTAGTTTCTAGACTTAATAAACTTGCTTAATTCTTTCACAGTAAGCTTTTAAGGGTCATATTAAGGTAAAGTTTAGAGAGCAATCAGATCGTTACAGAGAGGAATTCGACAAAACCAGTTTTCAAGGAATTATCGCTAGAAGGTTTGGGAAATCGTGGCTTATTCTACTTAATAAGAATTATTCTCTTTAAGGTTACCCAAAACGGCATTTTTATCAATTTGGCTCTATGCTAGGGAAGCTGCTATAAGTGCCAAATGGTCTTGAAACCTCTGCTATAATTACCTTTTAGCTATTACTATTTTTTTTGAGGCGATCGCTTATAATCCCAGTTAAAAAGTTCTTGATTTGGCTAATGTTAGAATTTTTGAGTCTAAAATTAGCCATTAGAATATTATTTCTGCATCATTTTCTAGCTAAATTTTTATAAGTTCTCATTCCAAAATTAAATACAGAACTTTAATATTTCAGTTAATACTAGATGACAGCTTCCTTGGCTTTACCTTGTTTGTTAATATTATAGCTTTATAAAAATGAGTCGTCATTTCGTACACTTTTCACTACTAGATTAGAGGTGACAAAGGCATTTAATATGATTAAAATGCTTCAGTCAATCAGTAAAATGCTTCCGCGATCATAGGGATATAAGCCAAGTGCTGGACACCAGCATAGCGTTGTTAAAAAACTGTTTAAATTTTTTATACAAAAAGTTTAATTAGAAGAAAAATATAATTGTTTAACAGATTCACGAGAAAGAACAATAATAGTTAAAATTCCAAGAAGCGTACCAACAGGCATAATTAAACAGAGAATACAAGCTATAATAAAAGAAAACCAATATTTCTTATGTACTTTAAGAAATCTCCCTGACATAATAATAGCAATAGCAAAACTTTCTCCTAAAATAAAATAAATACCACTAATAATAGTAGATATATACATATATGATTTATAATCTGGAATTGCTGAAATTTTTGCTGATTCTATTGGAAAAGATTCAGGTGAAATAATAATAAGTATTTTCCTGATAAAAAAATAGCCAAAAATTAATGCTAAAAAAGCAAAAAATCCTCCTATAATATAATAAAATACAGATAATATTTTTAAATAATTTCTATCGTCATTGGTATTCATTTACTTAAATTTTAAATTTCAACATAAGTAGGTGGAGGAAACTCAACTATGCTCATTTCCCGATGTTACAAACTCGAATCTAGTCGTCATCTCTTGGCTATAAAGGAATCGAAAGAATCAGAATTCACCTCAATATATCGTGGTTTGGCGAGGTAATGCTGATTCGACCGTTAATTAGTTCCGACCCAACTTAAGGTAATGATTTTCGCGATTATTGGCAAATTAAACTGATTAAATCGCGCGATAGCTATAAACTGAATTACAAACGTCTTTGGCTACTAAAGGCTATTAAAGCAAACGCTAACAAAAAATTCCTCTAGAAAAAATGCTTTGAGGTTTCAGAAAGGGTTTAGATTCAACTCCAACTTTGTAAAGGTAGTGCGTTCAGCTTAGATAGTCAAATAAGATCCAAAAAATTTAATAGCATACACCAAAAAAAATTTGATATTATCCGCAAAGGATTTCAAAACTTGTCCATATCGTCCTATATAGGGTAGATATTTAAAATTTTTCTGTCTAATAGCTAATTAGACTGCTGTTGTATGTTTATAACTTTCAATTCCTGTATTGCGCTCGCCTTTCCTTCTACCAATAACCAATCAATAAAAAATGGTTACTAAATATTACTCAACCCAAAAGCGATCGCGTATTTAAAAGAGTAATATGCTGTGAGTATGGTAGAGCTTAAGCTAGTATAGCTAGTTTCTAATCAATAGAAAAAAAATAAACAGATGGAAAATATTAAGATTGTAGCTGTTCCAGACGAAGAAAAAATATCTAGACCCGAAAGACCGATTGAGTTAGATAAATATCCTGATATTAATCCCGAAATAGCTTGGGAACTCGCTAATTTAATTCGTATTGCTGGTACGGACTATCAATGTTTTAATGACTGGTTTAACAACAAAGAAGGATGTAAAGAATTTACTCTAGAAGAAGGTAGAAAATTAAAAGGGATAAAATCCAATAATAGTTGGATTTATACTGAGAAAAAAATTAATGAAACTACTTTAGAAGAATACACTCTTCTTAACGAACAAGAATCGTCGGATGAAAATGTAGCAAATCAATTTTCTGACGATGATTTCTATAAATACAAAATTATTAAAACCTACGAATATGTATCTTATTATCCAACAAAAAAGGATGTAGATATTGATAGATTTGGATTCATCGCTGAACGACAAGAAGGAGATAAGAAGATTGTTTTCGTTGTTTTTAGGGGAACTAGAGAACCAGCAGAGTGGTTTAGTAATGCTCAATTTAAACAAGTAGAATTTTTAAAAACAGAAGAAGATAATCCTAATGGGACTAAAAATTCTAAAGGTATTAAAGGTTATGGAAAAATAAGTTTAGGATTCAATAAAATGTATACTTATTTTCGACCAGGAATATTCATTGAAAAAAAATTTTTAAATAGTATTTTTAGATCTATTGATTCTAAGGTAAGAAAAAGACTTGAAAAAATAAATGATTTTGATATTGGACAAAAATCTATCTATAAAGCTATAAGTGAATATTTTTCAAGTCCAAATTTAGATACCAATGCACATATATATGTAACTGGTCACAGTCTCGGAGGTGCATTAGCTACTATTGCAGCTATGGATATTGCACAAAAAGATAAGCTGAGAACTCCAATTAACCTTTATACTTTTGCTTCTCCAAGAGTAGGCGACAATGAATTTGCTGATAAGTTTAATCAATTTGCCTCTGGAGATAATAAAAAGATTAAAGCTTTTAGATTTGCTAATAGTGAAGATATAGTACCTAAAGTTCCTTTTCCTGTATGGTTTAAGTCAGGCATAGATTTAGAAGACAAACCAGTATTGAAATTAGTTAGAAATGGGTTCAATGGAATTACAGGTGATATTTTTGATAAAGATTATCAGCACATTGGAGTGTCAATTTACTTTACCCACCAAGCTCGTAGATTTAATGATGATGGAACTTTGAAGCCAACTGCAACTGTTGGAGATAATCACAATATGACTAGCACTTATTGTGGTGCGCTTGAAAAAAAATAACAGAAAAAGATTAGCTATTAAGAGAAGTAGGAATATTAAATTTACGTTCTATTGTGATCAAAAGAAATCGAGAGTAGCGATCGCACTTTCTTTTTGTTGTTCAGTGACTCCTAAATAGCGTTCTAGGGCAGCTAAGGTTTTATGACCTGATATGGCTTGAATATGCCTTAAAGGTACACCAGCATCGCTCATACGGGTTAATGCAGTTCTTCTAAAACTGTGGGTGCTGACTCCCTCAATTTCCAACTTGTGACAAGCGGAGCGTAGAATCGCATCCGCACTCACTTTACGGATGTGATTTTTGCCGTGTCTGCCTGGAAAGAGATGGGGGCGGGTATGCCATAAATCGGTACGGTGGTGTTCTTCGATGTATTCTTTGAGCCGAGGATGAATTTGAATTTCTCTAGTTTCTTGTTTACCTTTAGTGTTGTAGCTGCGGATCACCAACACAGAGCGCACCCCTTTAAAACCAATCACATCGCCTCGCAGGAGAGTACAAGCTTCATTAATGCGAGCAGCAGCATAGAGACAGACACCGAACAGAGCTTTATCGCGGGGCTTGACAAAGCCTTCTGTGAACAATAAAGATATCTGTGTGGGAGTTAGGATTGCTGCTCTACCGTAACGATTTACCTTCATTCCAGGAGTTTAGCAGATCATCGGACAGCTTGATCTGGTAAATAGCGCAAACCCTTGTCACATATAGCATGAAAGCTAAAAATAAGTCTCGCTGATGAGAAGGTGCAAAGCTGTACTAATTAGCGAGACTTATGAAGTTTTGAAATTTTACGAATCAGCTCAAGCCTGTTGGCAACGCAAATCGGCTGTACGGCTTTTAATTTTTCCACTTGTTTTAAATATGGGTATCCGTAAGCCGACAACAGGCAACATCTTATTTTTATA
>JASJEK010000289.1 GCA_030064915.1 Xenococcaceae cyanobacterium MO_234.B1 | reverse complement strand
GATCTGCTACTTTATCTAGTTCCGTCATGATTTGTTCCCTTTGTTTCTGCCTTCGTCTGTCTAAACCAATATCCCTCGGTCTTATGGCAAGTAATCAGTTATTAATGGAAATTGCCCGCCGTCTTTACCCTGGCGAATTTAAACTTGAGTCAGATTAACTAGCGAATCGCTGTAATAGATAGCGATAAAAACTCTCTTTATCTATTTGTTGCATGACTCGGATTTTTTTGCCACCAGGCTTAATAATAGTTCTACCCTGACTCATTCCCGTCGTAATAATATCCGTTTCTTCTTCTCTCACTCGATAAAACTGGGGACGAGCCAGATAAGCTGTAGCAAGAATATCCCAACAATAGTAAGTTTGAGGGATTGCCAAAGCGTAACACATCCCTGCTAAATCAGAAAGGGGATATTTGCGTTGTTTCGCTAACTTACTAATAAATTCAGCAGTAACAGGGATAGTGTTCGTAATATCTAGGGGACAAAGAGTTATGGGAATAGAAGTATCCCAAATTTGTTTTGCTGAGATCGCATCCCAATAAACATTCCATTCTGCCGTACCATCATGTTCTAGGGCAAAGACTTTTTCTACATTTCCTGATACTTCTAACGCTCCTCCCATCCAGACAATCTCACTAATTTTAGGAATAATATCAGGTTGTAGGGCGATCGCTTCTGCGACTGTGGTTAAAGGGCCTGTTACCATTAAGGTTACTGGGATAGGAGACTTTTGTAAGGAACTAACAATAAATTCTGTTCCTGTTGCTAAACCTAGAGGAGTTGTAATATTATCTCTCTCATTAAGAATGGGAAAATTGTCTATAATCTTACAATCACGGCGGAAATCGGGCGGAAAAGGATTTATCCCTCTAACGGTGCTTTCTGCAACAGTAATCTGGGATTTACCCATCAAATCTAAGATTTTACGAGTCACACTAACTGCAGCTTTAGGATAACAATCAGCAGGGGTTACTACTATTCCTATAGGTTCAACTTCTGACATAGTTAGCATCAGCATCATAGCTAAAAAGTCATCGATCGCACCATCATGATCCATTAAAACTAATTTTTTCATTCTTCATTGCTAAAAAAAATTACTTATGCCTTTAGCTGTTAGCTCTTAGCTGTTAGCTATCAACTTTTTTGATTTTGATTCTTACCCATTGTACAGATAAAAGAATAAGCTTTTAGAACTTAGTGATTCACTAAATTGAAGGAGAAGAAAATATTAATATATAGCTAACAGCCAATGGCTAATAGCTTTCAAAATATTTTTTATTGACGCAAACCAAGCTTAATTAATAATTTCGTGTCGTAAATTCCTTCTTGCCAATTGCGAGTAGATTGAATTTGCTCTCTCGTCAAATTTTCCACCCCAAAAAACTTAGTTTGTTTGACAGTAGCATCTTGTAAAATAGACTGACTAAATTGAGTATCACCAAAATAAGCTCTGTCTAACTTAGCTCTAACAAAGTTAGTTCCTAACAGATTAGTTGCTACTAAATCTGCATTTTGCAAATTAGCTTCAATGCAATTACTATAGGTTAAATTCGCCCCAGTCAGATGAGCATTACTTAAATTGGCATTACTCAAATTAGTTTCTACTAAATTAGCATTACTTAGATGAGCATTACTCAGATTGGCAAATCTTAAATCCGCACCACTAAGATAAGCATTACTCAAATCTGCTCCCGATAAATTAATACCTCTCAAGTCAGCTTCAGGGGCATTTAATCCGTGTAAACTGACATTATCTTCATTCAAATCTTGTAAAGCTTGAAATCTGGCATAGCTAGTTTTTAAACCATGAGCAGCATCTATAACTTTCCAAGCTTCATAATGTGCTTGCTTATCTCGTTCAGGAGTTTCGAGAAAAAACAGAAACACGGCTACTAAGATACTAAAACTTTCTACTATATTGAGTAATGTAGATTCTCTAATTTGACACAATATCCAAGCTTCCATATTGGGACAAGTTTTTGCCCCTCCAAACCCCACTTCGAGCGCCAAAATAGTCGCAATTAAGGCGATCGCACCAAACATAGCTGCTAATAGACGCACTAAAGTCCGCTTCAGAGTTTTTTTCATTAAACAAGAAAGTAATAGCTGAGGGCCAAACTAACACATTTAAACTCACCCAAAATTATATAAAGAATTGATCTGAAATTGAATTATTTAGAAGATGGCGCACCTCCACAAGTTTTGGTCATTAGTCTATCTACTACAGTTGCAAAATTCGTCTTTTTCTCTAATAATCCATCGTTGATATGATAGTTATTTTTCCGTAATTCCGAACTCAGTCCCCGACTACCGTAGGTCAGCGACTACCACAGGTCAGCGACTACCACAGGTCAGCGACTACCGCAGGTCACTCCGAATTCCGAACTCAAATTATAGTATCTTTTGATTAATAATTGCACCCTCTAGATTCGCCTCATAAAAATTAGTACCTATAACAATCGCATCAGTTAAATCTGCTCCTCGCAAGTCTGCTCCGATAAATACAGCTTCGCTAAGATTGGCACCTCTTAAATTAGCATTTCGCAGACAGGCACCTCCTAAGTTACAACTCATCAAATTAGCTTCTGTTAAGTCTGCTTCTGTTAAATCGACACCTATGAGATGGGCTCCTACTAATTCTGCTGAATGGAGATAAGCTCCAATCATATCTGCACCACTTAAATAAGCTCCTTGCAGTTTAGTTCCTTCTAAACAAGCTTCATTTAAACTTGCTAGCATTAATTCTGCTTGACTGAGGTCAGCCTGATTCAAAATAGCTCCATTAAGTTTAGCCCCTATTAGTTCTACACCCCGAAAATTACGTTCTCCGTTACTATACATTTGGAGTAATTGATTAGCTTGATTAATAGTATTAGTATCTTGATAAGAAGCGCATCTAGATTCAATTTGTTGCATTAGCTGCAATAAAGAACCACTATAAGTCTCAGTGGTAGATTCTTGGTCTGGTTCAGGTACTAAATTATTAAGTTGTTCAAATTTGCGACTAAGAGACTGATAATCATTAGTCAATTTATTAATTTTATGTTCTAATTCAGTCAGATGGTTGCGCAGCATTTCTTTAAATGCTTGATAGGACGTAGTTGTATCCAAATCAAGTTCTAATAACTGCTTAATTTCTTGTAAAGCTAGACCAAAACCTTGAGCAGTGCGGATAAAAGATAATCTTTCTATAGCCTCTTCTGAATAAAGTCTATAACCTACTTCATTTCTTCTTGGAGGTTCTAAGAGTCCTAGACGTTCATAATATCTAATTGCTTGAGTAGAAAGACCAAATTGATTAGCTAATTCTCCTATGAGTATACCTGATGTCATTATATTATCTAATTATAAAAGATAGGGATGGTTAAATAAAATGTTGATTTTATTGTTGTTTGATATTTAGATAAAATTAATAATGGTTATTATTAATAGGTTTTTTTGGGACATAAAAAAAGTTGGTTGTAAATGATATTATTATAGGATAATAACTTTTTATAAGATTGCTATCAATAGACTTATATGATGATTCTATGAATTTTTTGTTTCCTAAAATTATCGAAGTTAAATATATAATATTTTGTAAAATTTCAGTAAAGTAATAATTTTCTTTACTCAAACAATAATGACCAAACTTAATGGCAAAGATATTTATTTGATTGCAACTAATGAATCAAAAAACTGCTAATTCAGCATCTGATATTCAAGAAATTTTCGATTGTATTGCTCCTGAATACGATCGATTAAACGACCGCTTAAGTTTTGGTCAACACCGCATCTGGAAAATGATGACAGTAAAATGGAGTAATCCAAGTTTGGGGGATACAGCTTTAGATGTTTGCTGTGGTAGCGGTGATTTAGCTTTTATGCTGGCGCAAAAAGTCGGAATTGAGGGGAAAGTTGTGGGTTTAGATTTCTCTTCTCAACAACTAGCGATCGCGGCTAATAAACAAAAGACGCGATATGCAAAATTTCCTCTAGAGTGGGTGAAAGGAGATGCTTTAGCTTTACCTTTTAAAGATAATTATTTTGATTGTGCTACTATGGGCTATGGCTTACGTAACGTAACGAATATTCCTTTGTGTTTACAAGAATTACATCGTGTTCTAAAGCCTGAAGCTAAAGCAGCTATCTTGGATTTTCATCGTCCTGAGCAAGCTTATATCCGTGTCTTTCAGCAATGGTATTTAGACAATATTGTTGTTCCCACAGCACAAGAATTCAACATGACGGAACAATATGCTTATCTTACTCCTAGTCTAGCAAAATTCCCTCAAGGCAAAGAACAGGTAAAACTTGCAACAGAGGCGGGATTTAAACAGGCTCATCATTATCCCCTGATTGGCGGAATGATGGGAGTATTAGTTCTAAGTAATTGACGCTTTCCGAGATTTATTTAACGACTATCAACTTAAGCTGGGACAGCCCAGTCCGCTAGGATTAGAAGCCCGCGATAAATCGCGGGAGGATGTCACTAAAATCCGTTACAGTAGAGAATAGTAAACCCAATCTCTTTGCTCAAAAATCTACTGAGTTTTCTTTAAATATGACCCCTTCTTCCATTGCTGTCAGAGAGCTACCTTTATTTCCCCTTCCTGAAGTAGTCTTATTTCCAACTCGTCCTCTACCCCTACATATTTTTGAGTTTCGCTACAGAATTATGATGAATACCATTCTAGAGAGCGATCGCCGTTTTGGGGTATTATCTATCAATCCTAATACAGGGAAGATTGCAGATTATGGTTGTTGTGCCGAAATTCTCCGTTTTCAAAGGTTAAAGGATGACCGCATGAAAATGTTAACTATTGGTCAACAAAGATTTCGTGTTTTAGAGTATGTCAGAGAAAAGCCTTACAGAGTAGGTTTAGTTGAATGGATCGAAGATAAGCCTACATCAAAAGACCTCAAACCATTAGCGAAAGAAGTTGAAAAGCTTTTGGAAGATGTAGTTCATTTATCTGCTAAACTCACTAATCAAAAAATTGAACTTCCTGATGACCTCCCTGACTTACCTAGAGAGTTATCTTATTGGGTAGCTAGCAATCTCTATGGTGTAGCGGAAGAACAGCAAGAAATGTTAGAGATGCAAGACACGGCTCTGCGTTTAGAACGAGAAAAAGAAATTTTACTCTCCACTCGTAATAATTTAGCAGCTAGAACTGCACTTAAAGACGCTTTCGACTAAAAAAACATTGAACATTTATATCACTTACTGATAGTTGATAGTTGATAGTTGATAGTTGATAGTTGATAGTTCATTGCTAATGGCTAATAGCTAATTGTTGATGAGGTGGTTACTAATGACTGATTAGTGATTACTGATTACTGTTAAAACTGTCCCCACCTGAAAATGGCGGAACTCCAAGTCAGTCCAGCACCAAACCCAGAAGCAGCAATAATGTCTCCTGGTTTAACTTTCCCTTCTCTAACTGCTGCATCTAAAGTTAGGGGTATAGACGCAGCAGAGGTATTACCATATTGAGCAATCTTACTTAATACCTTTTCCTGGGGCAATTTTAACCTTTGGGCTACTGCATCCATAATCCGTTGGTTTGCCTGATGCAATAGTAACCAATCAATATCTTCAGAAGTTATACCAGCCTGAAACATGGCTTTTTCGATCACTTCTGGAACTTTGGCGACTGCAAAGCGATATACCTCTCGTCCATTCATGGTTATAGGTTGGTAAGTGCCAGATTGAACAGTAATATCTTCTACTAAAGATTGGGATTGACTCTGATAAGCAAGGTTAAGACAATCATTGAGGCTACCATCACTATACAATGCCCCAGCTAAAAGGCGATCGCCACCTGTTGTGCCTTGACAAACTACCGCCCCCGCTCCATCACCAAATAACACACAGGTAGTACGGTCAGACCAATCTACCCAACGAGACAATAAATCCGAACCGATTACAACTACATTGTGATACATTCCTGTCCGAATATATTGAGCAGCCGTAATGAGGGCAAAAACAAAACCAGAACAAGCAGCCGTAAGATCGAAGGCTACAGCTTTGGTTGCACCCATAAGATGTTGGACTTTACTCCCACTCCCAAACAAGTCATCGGGGGTAGAGGTTGCCAAAATGATTAAATCAACATCACTAGCTGCCATTCCTGCCATAGTAAGGGCATTTTGAGCTGCTATTGCCGATAATTGACTCAGAGATTCAGTCTCATTGCTGATATGGCGAGTTTTCATCCCTGTTCTACTACTAATCCACTCGTCAGATGTTTCTACTATCTGGCTGAGATGTTGATTACTTAATTGATTTTGTGGTGCGGCTGAACCGCATCCGATGATGGAAATACCTATTTTGCGGTTATTCAATATATTTTCTCCCTTGTTGTTTTGGGGAATGGATGGTTTTAACTAGCAGAAGCTGTTTTTGGTGCTTCCTCTCGATGCTGTTCGTTATAGGATGCGATTCTTTCTAGAACTTCATGGTCTATAGCTTCTTTAGCTAAACGAATAGCATTGAAAATAGATGGTGCTCTAGAACTACCATGTCCAATGATACAGATTCCCGATACCCCAAACAGTAATGCTCCTCCATGTTCTGCGTGGTCAACTCTTTGTTTAATATTCTGCAAATTAGGTTTGAGTAAAGCTGTTCCTAACTTACCGCGCCATCCTTTGGGTAATTCTTCCCGCATGATGTTCAACATCACTTCTCCCACTGCTTCGGCAAATTTGAGCAGAACATTCCCCACAAAACCATCACAGACGATAACATCAAAATCTCCTGATAGAACATCTCTCCCTTCTGCATTACCAACAAAAGGAATTGCGGAATTTTTGACTAATAATTCGTAAGTTTGGACAGCTAATTCATTACCTTTTCCTGGCTCTTCTCCAATATTTAACAGTCCGACTTTGGGGTTTTCTACATCTAGGACATATTTACTGTAAATTGTCCCCATTAAGGCAAACTGTTCTAGATATTTGGGACGGCTATCCATATTCGCCCCCACATCCAAAACAATCACTGATTTACCAGGTACGATGGTGGGAAAAACAGCCCCAATCGCAGGACGATCTATGCCTTTGAGACGACCTAAACGCAATAAAGCAGCGGACATAGCTGCTCCTGAATGTCCTGCTGAAACCACCGCCTGAGCTTTTTGCTCTTTAACCAAATTCATTGCGACATTGATCGAAGCTTGTGGTTTGCGACGGATACTAGTGGCTTTTTCTTCCATCGTAATAACTCCGTCAGCAGGAACAATTTCCACTCTGGAGGGGTCAATTCCACCGTGGTCATCGATCGAGGATTGAATGCGATCGCGATCGCCTACTAGAAACAAATCTACATCTAATTCCGCAGAAGCTCGAATCGCCCCTAGTACGATTTCATCAGGGGCGTAGTCTCCCCCCATAGCATCTACTGCAATTTTTGCGCGCTTTAGTCCCATTGAAAAAATTTATAGAAGCCTTACAAATTGTAACAGTCTTAGTCGAAATTATGAATTATGAGTTGTAAATTGTGAACTCTTAATTAAATTATGAAATATTTAAGAAAATTTCACTATTCAGAAATTTACTACATCTGACCCAAATCAAGATATAAATATTGTTGATCTTAATCATTAGCTACTCGGTTGCTCGAATTTGTTTTGAGCAACCGAGTGACCGTTAGTCAATATTTTAATCTAGGAGGTTGCTAAATGATTGATGTAATCGGTTCGAGTTTATTAGGATTACTTTGGCAAATATTTGGCTATTCTCCCTCTAAGTTAGAACCATTGCAACTAGTATCTTGGCAGGATACAGCGATTTTCCGTCTTCCAGTGACTCAAGTCGATCCGATGGTAAATAGTATCATTAATAATTATTTGAAAACTCTAGAACAAAAAAATATTAATCCACAAGCTCAGGGTTTTTGGTTACAGTCAGACTGGGAAGAATTAGCTAGTCACCAAGGAACCACCCCTGTCTCCGCAGCTTCCCTGACTAAAATCGCCACAACCCTTGCTGTATTGGGTAAATTGGGTGCTGATTATCAATTTGTGACACGAGTTTATCACACAGGAGAAATTCAAGAGGGAATCTTACAAGGAGATTTAATTGTAGCAGGAAACGGCGATCCGTTCTTTGTTTGGGAAGAAGCTATTTCTATTGCCAATACCTTAAATCAATTGGGAATTCGGGAAATAAGAGGCAACTTGATAGTTAATGAAAAATTTTATATGAACTATGAATCCGATCTACAAAAAGCAGGAAAATTACTCCAACAGGGATTAGATGTGAGCTTGTGGTCATCGGAAGTCACTAGACAGTTTCAGGTTCTACCCATAACAACTCCCCGTCCCCAACTAACTATTAAGGGAAAAACCCTACTGAACCAGGAAGTTTCTCCTAATGCCAAGTTAATCTTAATCCATAAGTCTTTACCTCTAGTAGAAATCTTGAAACAGATGAATATCTATAGCAATAACAAAATGGCGCAAATGCTGGCGGATGAAGTAGGGGGTGCATCGGAAGTAGCTCGTTATGCCGCAACAAAGACAGGAGTACCTACTGAGGAAATTCAGTTAATTAATGGTTCTGGTTTAGGAGTAGAAAACCGTATATCTCCCCGTGCTGCGAGTCGAATGTTGCTCGCCATTGATATTCTGCTCAAACCCTTCAATTTAGAAGTATTAGATATCTTTCCTGTTGCGGGAAGAGATAACACTGGTACGATGAAAAAGCGTAATATTCCCTCTGGTACGACGGTAAAAACTGGCACCTTAAATCAAGTAAGCGCTTTAGCTGGATTTATTCCTCTGGATGAGGAGCGTCGAGTCTGGTTTGCAATTATTAATAGTGGTTGGCAAATTGAGTATTTTCGTCAACAGCAAGACCAACTTTTACAGCAGCTTACTCAACATTGGAATTAT
>JASJEK010000288.1 GCA_030064915.1 Xenococcaceae cyanobacterium MO_234.B1 | reverse complement strand
TAAGAGTTTAATTTTGTCTTTGTGGAGTTTTTGTCATTTGTCTTGTGTGTTGAAAGTAGAGTCAATTGATACAGCGGTTTTCAACAAGTCGATTGCTCCCTGGCGAGGTTGCCTCGCCCTGCCTCGACTAACAAATGACTAAGCTAAATCAAACTAATGATTAGTTGCTAAAGTTGTCGAATTTCTGGCCAGGATTTCAGCTAGTATTTCTTCTTGAGACTTGGCTGGTTGATTCACCACAGTAGTAGGATTTTTACAGCCAGCACTATTGCTAGCAACTAGAGTAGTTGTACCATCTTCTGAGATTTGTGTGGTTGGCTCTCCACAATCACAAACCAAGTCTTGCACATAAGCTTTAGCAACTTCTAAAGCCGGTAAAACATCTTCGACAATGCCACTAATTTTGTTGTATGTCCCTTCTAGATTAGTAATATCTATTTCTAGTTCTCTTTGGGGATATCTTTCAATTAATTCGATCAAAGAAATCCGATTATTATCTTCATAAGCAGCTACAAAAGTAGAGCGAATATTATCAAGATCGCGACTACTAGGAGAATTGTTAATTACTTCATCTAATCCTCCAAGAATAAAATCTCCAAGAGAACTCTCAATCAAACTATTGACGAATTGGGGACTAAATTTTAGTTCTTTTGCGAGAATGCTACTTATTTCACTGGGAATACTGTCTGTCGTATCAAAGAAGTTTTGAATTGATTGAGGAATTATCCCAGTCCGAGCAAAGCTACTCAAATCATTGATGGTAACAGAAGTAGAGCTTTCTTTATATTGCAGTGCGATTATTTCGGTAGCAGTAGCATTATTACTTAAAGCTAGGGTTGCTCCAGCACCTAAAAGCAAAACTTTACTGAGTGAGATAAATTTTGATAATTTTTGAATCAACATTGGTACTGCTTACTCCTAATAAAATATTTGAGATTACTGAATGGCTAGTGTGTTGATTAATTATTTTTTTAGCCATCTCACAATCAAATTTATATCAAGCAATTAGTTGGATTTTTTTTTAACTATGCCACTTTAAAATTTGACCTTTTGTTGCCTTTAAAAAGCACATATTTTGCCACTTCAAATATATATACAAGTATTAAATCCTAAAAAAGAAAAAATGTAACCTATCCTAAGAATTAAATAGTTAACTACCTAGAGGAATAAAGAAAATGTAGCAAAGGATAGCAGTGACTCATCCTTTAGATAGATACCGATTTAATTTTTCTGGTCTAAGGGCTGATTGAATTTGTAAGAAAGTTCGCTTAAATGAATTTTAGATTATTGAGCAGCAACTCAAAAATACTTTTCGGTTGAGCTTTGACCATAGTTAATTTGTGAGGAATACCCCAGACTTCTATTCTGTTAATTAGGAACGCCAGACCATGAATAAGGTTGTTTACTCGGTCAGCAGAGGGTTAACCTTAACTGCGATTGCAGCTATTACTTCACTTACTAATTCAACAGTGCCTCTTTCAGTTACCAATAGCCAAACAGCTTCTTTCCCCAATCTTCAATCATCTGGTTCAATTAAAAATCAGTTAGTTGATACTCCCTTGAAGGCTGGAGAAAGCGATCGCGACCAGTCAACCAAAGAATCATCAACAAAACCAGGTAATCCCAGTAGTGATTTAGGGAGTGATAGTCTAGTTGCTGACAAACAAGCTAAATATATTCAAGATAAAGCCCTAAAACTAGAATTTTCCCTCGCCAAAACTGTTACTTTGGTTAAAGAATTAGAAGGTTTTCGCTCTTACGCTTATATCGACACTGATGGTACGGCGGTGATTGGTTACGGAATGTCTGTAATTGAGGGGGAGAAAGTTAAATTAGGCGATCGCATTTCTCTAGTCCAGGCTGAAACTGCCCTCACAGACAAACTACAAGAGATTCAACACCAGATCTTAGCAGCATCCACTATGGAATTAAATTCTAATCAATTAGTGGCTTTGACTTCCTTTGCTTTTAATGTTGGTGTCGAATCACTGTTTAAAAGTACCTTGTTTAGAAAACTCAAGGCTGGAGACGCTTTAGGTGCAGCTAACGAGTTTCCGCGCTGGAATAAAGCTAATATGGGTCGAAGATTAGTTCCTTTTGCTGGTTTAACTAAGCGGAGATTAACTGAAAGAAATCTGTTTTTAACTGCGGTTAATTGATGTCACTTGGTTCGGTAAGATTTAGGAAATATTGCCCTATTTAAACCCGATGAAACAACTGGTACCAATCTTAGTTTGTTTGTGGTTTTGGTTAATACCTCCAGCAATCATCAATGCCGAACCAGTAGGAGAGGGAATAAATTCTCCGGTAACAGAAGAATTAGCCCAGCCTGTAGAAACCTATTATTTGATTGTGTTAGCAGGAGCAAGAACAGAAGTTAAAATTAATCCCCCAGCTACTAAGATTGTCATTACTTCTCAATCGGGAGATACTACGATTCGCTGTGGTGACGCACAAAATGCCTATAGTTGCTCTCCTGGTAAAAGATTAGAGCTTGAATACGAATCCACTACACCAGTAGTTAAGTTTTGGGGAGAAAATCTTACCGATACTCAAGTCAGACTACAAATTGACGTTTATCAAACAGTTCCTCTGGAAGATAGTCCAACAGAAAACGAACCAACTGACCCAGAAAATTGTCGCTCATAATTCTTACTCTTGCAGTTTTTATTAATAAACACAAAATCTAAAGTTGTTATGAGTCATTGCCATATTTGATTCAAGCTATAGGGGCTTAAGGTTAGTAGTCATATCAAATTATTTTAAATATGGGACTTATGCAAGAAGTCTATTGACCATGTCCTCTAGTAAGCCCCGCATTTACTATCTAGTTTCTTGAAATAACTCCCAAAAACCAAAAACGATGAAAACTACCCATTTTCCTATTACGTCCACTACGATGGCTGCTATGCCTCACACTACTGAGCCTTGGCACGCTGTTAGCCCCGAACAGACTATTGAATTACTGCAAAGTGATGCTAATCGGGGATTGACTATTGATGAAATTTACCGACGACAGCAATATTTTGGGGCAAACGAACTAAAGGAAACCGGTGGGCGTAGTACTTTAACTATTCTGTGGGATCAGTTTACGAACATTATGTTAGTAATGCTGATTGCCGTAGCAGTAGTTTCGGCAATTTTAGACTTACAGAAAGAAAACTTTCCCAAAGATGCGAGCGCTATTTTTGCCATTGTAATTTTAAATGGTATTTTGGGATATTTGCAAGAAAGCCGTGCGGAAAAAGCTTTAGCTGCCCTCAAACGTCTCTCTTCACCCCAAGTCAGAGTTATCCGCGACGGTAGTACCCAAGAGATTAGTGCCAAAGAATTAGTCCCTGGAGACATGATGCTCTTAGAAGCGGGAGTCCAAATTCCTGCCGATGGGCGTTTGCTAGAGGCGCGAAACCTGCAAATTGGCGAGTCTACCCTAACGGGAGAAGCTACTGCCGTTAGTAAAGATGCTCGTGCTGTCTTAGCCGAAGATACCCCCTTAGGCGATCGCATTAACTTAGTGTTTAAAGGTACGGAGGTAGTCCAGGGTCGAGCCAAAGCGATCGTTACTAGAACAGGTATGGAAACAGAAATCGGTCGTATTGCTGCCATGCTCCAGGCAGTAGAAAGCAAACCTACTCCCCTGCAACAAAGAATGACCCAACTAGGTAATGTGTTGGTTGGTGGTTCAATGACTTTAGTAGCTTTAGTAACAATTGGTGGGGTTTTGCGAGCAGGATGGCAATTTTTTGACGAACTGTTGGAAATATCTTTGAGTATGGCGGTGGCAGTCGTCCCAGAAGGACTTCCTGCGGTGGTAACTGTCACTCTAGCCATTGGTACGCAAAGGATGATCCGCCGTCAGGCTTTGATTCGCCAACTGCCTGCGGTAGAAACCTTGGGTTCTGTAACTACTATTTGTTCCGACAAAACGGGAACTCTGACCCAAAATAAGATGGTAGTGCAGAAAGTGTATACAGGGTCGTACCATTTTAGCGTTACAGGAGAAGGCTACGAACCGTCAGGAACATTTTATTGTCAGGATAATGATCAAATTGAAACAGAAACAGAGGTCAAAAAGTTATTACAAGCTTGTGTTTTGTGTAACGATGCTCTACTAAAACACTCACTAAATATTTTCAAAAAAATTGTAGATTGGTCGCTCGTGGGGGATCCGACTGAAGGCGCATTACTAGCTTTAGCTGGCAAAGCCGCAATTTTCAAAGAAGAATTTGATGCTAGAATGCCCCGTTTGGGCGAATTCCCCTTTTCTTCGGAACGGAAAAGAATGTCGGTTATTGTTGCTAACTCCGACGAGCAAGAATTACCTTATCTAATGTTTACCAAAGGCTCGACAGAGTTAATTTTAGAACATTGCGATCGCCTGCAAATTGGAGACCAGGTAGAGTTAATTAGGGATATACAGAGAAGAAAAATTGGGGAAATTAACGACCACTTGGCAAGTAATGGTTTACGAGTGTTGGGCTTTGCCTATAAACCCCTAACCGAGATTCCCGAAGCGGGAACAGAAGCAGAAAACGAACAAGAGCTAATTTGGTTGGGTTTAGTGGGAATGTTCGATGCCCCCAGGGCGAAAGTAAAAGAAGCCGTCAATCGCTGTAAACAGGCAGGAATCCGCCCCGTGATGATTACTGGCGATCATCTTTTAACAGCAATGGCGATCGCTTGTGAGTTAAATATTGCTAATCCTAGGGATCTAGACTCTGCCGAGGCACTAAGTGATTGCTCACTAACAGGACAGGAATTAGAAGTTATGTCCACAGAAGATTTAGAACGAGTTGTCGAAAGGGTCAGCGTTTACGCCCGTGTTGCTCCCGAACACAAGTTACGCATCGTCAAAGCATTACAAAAGCGCGGTGAATGTGTCGCAATGACAGGGGATGGAGTTAATGATGCTCCAGCCCTCAAACAAGCCAATATCGGTATTGCTATGGGCATTACAGGAACCGATGTGAGTAAAGAAGCCAGCGATATGATTTTGCTGGATGATAATTTTGCCACTATTGTTGCTGCTACTGAAGAAGGCAGGGTAGTTTATGACAATATCCGTCGCTTTATTAAATATATTCTCGGTAGTAATATCGGTGAAGTGTTAACTATTGCTGCTGCACCTTTAATTGGTTTAGGTGGCGTTCCTCTTTCTCCCCTACAAATTCTCTGGATGAACCTCGTTACTGATGGCTTACCCGCTTTAGCCCTAGCAATGGAACCAGCCGAACCCAATGTGATGCGCCGTCTTCCCTATAGCTCTAGAGAAAGTATTTTTGCTCATGGTTTAGGATTGTATATTGTGAGAATTGGGATTATTTTTGCTCTGCTGACTATTGGGCTAATGGTTTGGTCTTATAACTACGACAGTCTCGACGGTAATCCAGACCACTGGAAAACTATGGTATTTACTACTCTTTGTCTGGCACAAATGGGTCATGCTTGGGCGGTTCGTTCTGATACCAGATTAACTATAGAAATGAACCTTTTTTCTAACCCTTATGTTTTGGGTGCAGTAACTCTAACTACTACTTTACAACTGCTACTAATTTACGTCGCACCTTTGCGTAATTTCTTTGACACCCATCTACTCAGTCCCACAGAGTTAGCAATTTGTTTGGGTTTCAGTATGCTAATGTTTGTTTGGATTGAGTTAGAAAAGTTGGTTAAAAGGTGGTTGGGAAGGCGTGGTTAATCAAACAAGACTCATAGCGTGATGGATTACAATCTTCTAGGGCTTCATAAGTACTGATCGAATATTACAAACTTTGATGGGATTCTTCCGATTCTTAAGAAAAAACGAGGGCACTTTCCCTCACAAGTTCCTCAAACTTTTGAACTAACTTCAAAGTAAACTCAGACCAGTGACACGTTTTACTCTGTCACAATTTTAAAATGATGGATTAATGTAAGATTTAGGCGATCGCCTGCTCCTGGTCAATCCTCAATTTCGCCGTGAATCAGCTAAATGGAATCGTTCTGGTAAGAGCCAGAATTGATGATGTCTGGGCATCTTTCTGAAATCAACCGATTGAAATTCCAGAAATTGTGGTCTCCGCTTCGCCGAGACCGTGTTTAAAAGCTCTTTTTTCCTAATCAAATTAAAGGAGAAATTTAACCCCATGAATACTCGCATCGCTACTGTTGAGAGTAAGCACAGGGAATTCTCGTTCTCCTACAACCACATAAATGTTTTGTTGACTATTATCTTTTTGATGAAAAACTTTTAATGAGACATTTTTTTGTTTCAGATATATTTTTTTGATGTCTGCCAGTCGTTCTTCAGTGTATTTAATCCTTTGTGTCAGGTTTGATTTTTGGTCTGAAAGTTCAAATACACAGCGACCATCAAGCCTTACACAAGCCGAAATTACCTTATCGGTAAAATTGGGATCAAGCTTGAAAGTTTCTAAATTTATTTTGGGCAACAGTTGTAATTGTGCTTGAGAAGGATTAATAAAAATAATTGTCACAGCAACGGCGATCGCCATAACCCAAAGAAAAAAATGTTTTCTGATCATAATTAACAAAAATAAAATTTAAAGAGTAACAAGTGAATCTACATAAATAGTGGGTTCTTCCACAGTAAATTCAATGTGATGGGATTTAAGTTTTTGAGAAATCTTTTCATTAGCTAATTCCAACAAACGCTTGCGTAACTGAAGTGAATTTTCCGAAGAACCCAAGATAAAAAAGGTAATTCTGGCACGAGAAGCAAGATGATTCTCTGAATCTACTAGAGTCACTTTGGTACTACCAGGATCGATGCCAAATAAAGCATTGGTACTGTTTTTGACTACCTGCTCGATTAAAGCCGACTCTTGCTGGTTTAATTGACGATTAAAATTAAGATAAAGTAAAACCATTACTTTTCTACCACGACTCACATTTTCAATATCTAAATTAGCCATAGTAGAGTTGGGAATAATCATCAAGGTTCCTTTTGCAGCAGTACGGATTTTAGTGGAACGCAAGCCAATAGATTCGACTCTGCCAAATAAACCACTTGGTAAACGAATATATTCTCCAGGAAGATAGGGACGGTCTAAATATAAAACTACTGTACCTAATAACTGTTCTAGGGTTTTTTGGGCAGCAAAAGCGATCGCTAGCCCTCCAATACCCAGACTAGCTAATAATCCCACTAAATTTATCTGTTGACTTTGGGCAAAAGCTACCGCAGCAATAAAGCCAATAATGATATTGGCGATAGTTTCTAAGATTAATAATAGTTCGTCCACTTCTCGTCCTAGTTTATTAATCAAGTCAATGCCATAAACCAGTATAAATTGACGAAATAAACGAGAAGCCAACCAAGCCATACTTATAATTACTACCAAGTCCAGAAAGAATTGTAAAAACTTGAATAATCCCTGATATTCCTGCAAGAAATTTAAAGAAAGTCGAATCAGAATTAAGCTACCAGCAATTCTAAATAAACCTACCAAAGGAAAGAGTAGATTTTCATAAATTCGAGTAAAATTTTTCGGAGCAAATTGTCTGACTAATAAACTGATTAAGGTAGGCGTACCTCTTCCTAGAATCACCGATAGTAAAATCAAGATGACAAATATGCCTACTTTGATTCCCAGTTTAATTAGGGCTTGCTGGGAGTCAATATTAATATTTAACCAGTTTAGAAGCTCTAGAATATTCATGACAAAACTAGATAGTAATAGGTGAATCAATATTGATGGTTTTTTCTTCTAACTCAAAACCAACTCCATATTTTTTCAGTTCTTTTGAGAGATTTTGTTTGGCAATATCTAGTAGCTGTTGTCTTAAGTCCATAGATAATTTACCAGACCCGAGAATAAAAAAGCTGATTTGTACTTGAGTATTCTTTGATTTATTACCTTGACCAAGCTCGATAAATTTGACTTCTGTATTGCGAAGATCGATGCCAAAAATATCTTTGGTACTCTCGAAGATAATTTGTCTAATAAAGGCTTGTTCTGATTCTGGTATAGCTTGATAAAAAGTTATATAAATTAAAGAAATAACTTTTTTGGCTCTGGTATAGTTTTCAATATTTACTTGGGTCAAAGAACTATTGGGAGCAATAATTACTGTTCCTTTGCCCGAAGTTCTGATGCGGGTAGAACGCAAGCCAATAGATTCAACTTTGCCAAAAGTACCATCTGGTAAACCGATATAATCATCAACAACAAAAGGGCGGTCTAAATAAATAACAATACCCCCTAATAATTGTTCCAAAGTTTTTTGAGCCGAAAAAGCGATCGCCACCCCACCAATTCCCAAACTAGCAACTACTGCCGAGATATTAAACCCTAAATTATCTAATATAAAAATAATTCCAATTAGCCAGATAACCAGTCTAATTGCTGGTATTAGGGCGTTGATACTCTGTTCTAAGCTAGGATTATCGCGGTGATAAGTTAGACAATATATTTTCAATACATATTCGACTAAAGTAGCAACTAATCTAATCCCTAAAATGGTTGAACCAATAATAACTAAAACCTCAATCGTGCGCTCAATAATAGGATGTAGAGTTAAGTTGCCAACTGCTAGATAAAAACTGCCCAAATAAATAATAGGAACAATGTTACGTTCGAGAATTCTGATAATTACATTGTCAAAAGGATTACTGGTTTTAGCCGCCCATTTCCTGAGACTTCTGATTACTAAACTGCGTAGTATTTTAATTGCTAAAATACTGATAATTAAAATCAATAAAGCGATGGAATAATCCATTAATTTATTATTGAAAAATTCTATTTCTAAAAAATCTAAATTCATCGGAAAATTTGAGTTTTTTATTAACTACTGCTTATTCCCTATGTCCAAGTTAAATCATGATGATGCTTTGTCTCATCTTTTTTAGGATTGCTGTAGAGAATTAAGGCACTTATCAGTTTTT
>JASJEK010000287.1 GCA_030064915.1 Xenococcaceae cyanobacterium MO_234.B1 | reverse complement strand
GGTAACTCCTCAAAGGGGTCTTCCGTAGTTGCTGCTGCTTCTGGTTCCACACTATCTGATGCTTCTAAAGAGAAATCCTCCGCTTCTAGGGAAGGTAACTCCTCAAAGGGGTCTTCCGTAGTTGCTGCTGCTTCTGGTTCCACACTATCTGATGCTTCTAAAGAGAAATCCTCCGCTTCTAGGGAAGGTAACTCCTCAAAGGTTTCTTCCGTAGTTGCTTCTGCTTCTGGTTCCACACTGTCTGATGCTTCTAAAGAGAAATCCTCCGCTTCTAGGGAAGGTAACTCCTCAAAGGGGTCTTCTGTAGTTTCGTCATCAACTAGATTTTCAATACTATCATCAGTTAAATCTTCAATACTATTATCGGTGCTTGCTTCGACTTCGCTGATAATTTCGTGTAGTTCTTCTTGTTGTTGGGAAAGTTCTGCAACTTGGGTTTGTAAATTTTCTCTTTCAGTTTCAAGTTGCTGTTTTTCAGTATTTATAGTGGATAGAGTCAGTTCTAATTCTTGTTTCTGAGATACAAGTGTATTTTCTGTCTCTTCTTGTTGCGTTTGTAAGGAAATAATATTTTGATTTAATTCTTCTTGTTGTTGAGAAAGTTCTGTAACTTGGTTTTGTAAATCTTCTTTTTCAGTTTCAAGTTGTTTCTTTTGGTTACTAATTATTTCTAATTCTTCTTTCTGCTTGTCTAATAATTGTATTTTTTCTTGCCAAATACTGTATTCTGTTTCTAATTCCTGTTTTTGATTATTGATATTAGAAACTACTTCTAATACTTGATTGTGTTCTGATTGAAGTGAATTAATATTTGCTTCTACTTCTTGCAATTTATCGGTTGCATTACTTATGGATTGCTGCAACTGTTCTTCTTGTTGTTGAAGCTTTTGAACTCTATCTGTAATTAAATTACTATCTTCGGAATCATTTTGTTCTGATATATCACCTCTTTTTTTGTCAGTAATTAGTGTTCCTGCCAGACTGGCAGTTGCGCCTAGTCCACCAGTCGCTAGAGCTTGCTTGACATTTTTTCCGCTAACTAACATTCCGACGCCAAAACTAACACCAAAAGCCAAGGAACTTAGCAGAACTTTATTTAAAACTTTAGATGATTCCATATTACTGATTTGATATAAGCTAATTTGTTATGAGATAAGCTCCATTCTGCTAGGAGCTTATGATTGCTGTTTTTACTGTTAGCTAGTGATTTAGCTGACTAAATCAATAATTCCCAAATCAGAGTTGAAAATTAACAAGTTCTGCTGTTCACTAATTTTGAATCATCCCTAGCTCTGCTTTTAAATAGTCAATAAATTGTTTAGCAGTGCGTCCAGACCTTCCATTGTGGCGAGTTGACCATTGTTTGGCGCGAAATTCTAGTTCGGCTTGAGGAAGATCAATTGCTGCTTGTTGTGCTAAGTGATTAACAATATCTAGATAGGTTGTTTGGTTAGCTGGTTCAAAGGTGAGGGTAAGACCGAAGCGATCGCTGAAGGATAGTTTTTCTTGTACTGTATCCCAATTATGAATTTCATCCCTATCTTGCGGACGGGGACGATCTGCGAAAAATTCCCGAATTAGGTGTCGGCGGTTGGAGGTAGCATAGACAACTACATTGTTGGCTCTAGCCGTAATGTTACCTTCTAAAACTACTTTGAGGGCTTTGAAGGCATCATCATCTTCTTCAAAGGATAAGTCATCCACAAAAATAATAAATTTCTGCGGGACGTTTCTTAACTGTTCAATAATGATGGGTAGATTATATAGGGTGGATTTGTTGACTTCAATTAATCTCAATCCGCGATCGCCATATTCTGAGAGTAAGGCTTTCACTAGAGAGGATTTCCCTGAACCACGGCTACCATACAGTAATATGTGTAGAGCGCAATAACCTCCTAAAAGGAATTCTGTGTTTTGAACTAAAGCTTGTTTTTGGGAATCATAACCGATTATTTCTGATAACTTGATGGGGTCAGGGTTAGCAATTCCCCTTAATTCCCCTTGTTCCCAACGAAAAGCCCGATATTTGGCAAATATACCTGTACCGTGTTGCTGATAGTAATCAGCTAATTCTGTTAGTGCTGTTGACCAGTCAGTATTCTGATGTAGAAAAGTTTTAGAGGAGGATGAATCGCTCCAATATACTATTTCTCCTGGATATTGAGAAGCAGTTGTTACCCATTGGCTAATTTTTTCGGTACTACAATTATAGATATTTTGTAAGATTTTTAAATCGTGTTTAACTGCATTGATTAGAGAAGGGGTAAGACTTTCTAGGGATTGAGTTTGAATTTTTTGGCTAAAGGGGTTGTGGTCTGTAAGTATTTGATTAATGAGATAATCTTGCCAGGATTGATTAGTGGTAGCTAGGGTCTTAAACCAATTACTATAAGCTTGTAAGCAGTCGATCGCTGTAGGTCGGTTAATTTTTGTTTCACTACTAAATATGTATAGATTGTGTAGCAGATTAAGATAAGCTTCACCAACGGAGTTTTGAAAAACGGATTGATAGAGTAGCAATGAGGCTATTTGTTGAAGAAAGTATTTGCTACTGGTAAATAATTTGGTCAATGTTTTTCCCCCAAATGCACACCAGACTACTAAAATACCTTGAGTTTTGATTCTGAAACAAAACTAGGAAAATAATCTTAATTAAAAATCTCCTTATCTCCTCGTCTCCTCATCAATCAATTAAGTTAAGTGTAAAAAACCTACTCTTGTTGGCTCCCTCTACTCCTCTGCTCCTCTGCTCCCCTGCTCCTCCTGCTCCCTCTGCTTTCCTCCGTTTTAAACTTAATTACGCCTACCTACTTATTTCTGAACCACCAAAAACCACCTAGAGATAGAATTGCTCCCAAAGCCAGTAAAGTAGGGGTTAAAGGTAAGGGAAAATTATTCGGGGAACTAGTAGAAATTGTCTCTGAAGCATCCGTGCTAGAAACGCCCTCATTTTCAGGGATAGTAGTTTCAGTTTCTTGGACAAGACTGGGACTGACTGTAACAGGATAGGTAACAGAAAAAGGCTCAAAATTATTGCCGTTTAAGGGTTTTCCTGTAAGTTCCAGATTATAAATACCTGCATGGGGAAAAACAAGATCTGCACCAGGAATATTTTGATATTGTTCGGGAGAAAGAGGAAGCAGAGGAGGAGTTTGGACTAACTTGTTTTCCGAATTACTAGACTGATAATAAACTTTTAGTTGACAATCACATTCTGATAAAGGAATGATTTTTCCTCCTTGACGAGTAAGAACAAACCAAGCTTGACTAGACTCTTTGGCTCGGGGGCTATGTTCTGGTTCAATATGAAAAGTAACCCCAACGTTGCCATCAGTTTTAATGTTGTGAGCAATAACTGGAGTATTAGATAGAGTTAATAGTAATAGACTGCTATAGATAATCGGAATATTCATAGTTTTATAGATACTTATTTAGATACAGATATGTTCCAGAAGTAAACTATTAATCAAAATTTCTTACTTGCTACTTGTACGAGCGATTCGCGAATCGCCCCTACTTGATTTATCGAACTGATGCAAGCAATCTATATAAGCCAATGATTGATTTACTACTTATTGCTACTTTAGGATTTCTCGGTAGTTTTGGTCATTGTGCAGGAATGTGTGGTGCATTAACTGTATCTTTTGCTTTATCTAGTAAGAATCAAGAAAAATGGTGGACTAGTTTAGTATTTCATCTTTTACTCAATGGAGGAAGAATTGTTAGTTACGGTTTGGTAGGTGGGATTTTAGGTAGTTTCGGTAATTTGCTATTTACCAGCCAGGTACGGCAAATTATGGCAATTATTACAGGTCTATTGCTGATTTGGTGGGGATTAATCCGAATTAAACCTGATTTTTTGCCTCAACTGCCGATTATTCATCCTTTACAGGGTAAATTGCATCAAATTCTGAGTTTAGCAATGAATCGGGTAGCTAATCGTAATTCTTGGTGGACTCCTGTGGTTTTAGGGCTATTGTGGGGTCTAATTCCCTGTGGCTTTTTATATATTGCTCAAATTAAATCCGCCGAAACTGGTGATATTTGGTGGGGTGCAGCAACCATGTTAGCTTTTGGACTGGGAACGATGCCAACAATGTTGGGAGTTGGGGTGTCTGCGTCTCGTATTAGTGCAGATAAACGCAGTCAGCTATTTCGTTTAGGGGGTTGGATCACTCTAATTATCGGGATTTTAACCTTATTACGAACTCAAGCCATGATTGACTATACGGGACATGGTGCTTTACTGCTACTGATGTTAGCTTTGATTGCTCGCCCTATAAGTGCTTGGTGGAGAGGTTTACTGCAATACCGTCGCTTAATTGGGGTAAGTTCCTATATTTTAGCGATCGCCCATACTTTGCATCAATTAGATCATTCCCTGAATTGGCAACCTCAAGCTATTTCTTTTATGCTACCTTCCCATCAGTTGGGTTTGATTTCTGGCATAGTAGCCCTATTATTGATGACTCCAGCAGCCATTACTAGTAGCGATCGCTGGCAAAATTCCCTTGGTAAATCCTGGCATAAAATTCACCTTTTGTGTGTTCCTGCTTTGATTTTAGGGACTATACACACAATATATATTGGTTCTCACTATTTAGGAGAGCTAGAACCTACTTGGCACAATCAAGGGAGAACTATAGTAGTTATCTTAATCAGTCTAGGAGTTTTAGGTATGAGAATCAAAATGAGAAAGTAAACAGTTAACCGATAACTGCTTACTGCTTACTGTCAACTAAGCCATCCTTTTAAACGACGAGCGACTTGGGGGCGACGTAATTTACGCATCGCTTTACTTTGAATTTGGCGCACCCTCTCACGGGAGAGATTGAACATTCCCCCCACTTCTTCTAAAGTGTAGGGTTGGCTAGTATATAAGCCATAGCGCAGAGCGATCACATCTTTTTCTCTTTCCGTCAGAACATCGTTGAGAACTTCGATAATTTCCTGACGCATCATCGCTTCACTCATTTTTTCTTCGGGAAGTTGTAGATCGTTATCTTCTAGTAAATCTACCAGTTCTGTATCTTCCGCTTTCCCGACGCGATGATTAAGAGAAAGGGATTGACGGCGCAAATCTAATAATTGTCGCAGTTGTGGTGGAGATATTTTAAGTTCTTTAGCTAATTCTTGTTCACTAGGATTGCGCTGAAGTTTTTGTTTAAGAGTGCGCTGCGCCTTTTTGAGCTTATTTAATTTCTCGACAATATGGATGGGAAGACGAATTGTACGAGCATCATTGGCAATAGTTCTAGTGATAGCTTGACGAATCCACCAATAGGCGTAGGTAGAGAATTTATAGCCTTTGTTGGGGTCAAACTTTTCTGTGGCGCGATTTAAACCAATCGCCCCTTCTTGAATGAGATCCAGGAAAGGAACACCACGATTGAGATAGCGTTTAGCAATAGATACCACTAAGCGCAAGTTGGAGCGGATCATTTTCCGCTTGGCAACTTTTCCCTTATACAAAAGCTGTTCTAGCTGACGTACATTAGCTAAACCCATTGCTGTCGCCCATTCTTCTCGGGTGGGGTTTCTTTCTAGACGTTCTGCTAGTTGTTGACGGATTTCCTCTGCTTTTACCATTAATCTAACTTCATTGGCTAGAGTAACTTCTTCTTCTGATTTGAGCAAAGGATAGCGTGCCATTTCTTTGAAAAAAGCCCCAATATTATCTTCGAGACTTGCTTTACTCGGTTTTGATAGGCGACGATTAGAATCTTCTTGCATTTCAGCAGAATATTCTACTTCCACCAGTTTCAAGTCTCTATCAATCTCATCAGAAATTTCATTTTTTAACGGAAGATCATCATATTCATTAGGATAATTATAATTGTCATATTCATTTATTTGAGTTGCAGTCATGATTTTATTGTTATTCTTAATTTGAGTAGGATTTTTGAAGAATAAGTAAGTGATTTTTACGAGCTAAATTATTTCAGATGATTTACTAGAAGTACCATTTATCAACTTTTTCTTAATTCGTGGGAGTGTGTAACTATAGTTTTTGGGAAATTGATTGGATTTTAAGAGGATAAAGTAAAGATTTTCTTAATATTTCCCTTTAAATACTGAGGGAGAAAGGGTGATTTGGGTATTGGGTGTATTAATACTCAGATTAACAAAAATGATTGGTGATTTTGTGGGTATAGTTACAAAACGATAATTAATTCAATTGGTTAAGAAAAAATTATCCTATCTTGCTACAAGATTTAGTAAATTACATTACGTCTAATGTGAGTTGAACAGAGTCTTGAAAAGCTGTTAGCCATTCGCTGCTATCTATATATACTTTCTGCGTTATTTATTGATGTAAGTAGGTGGGTGTAATTAAATAGAAATTAGTTACCATGAATTTAATATAAACAAAGCGCTCTTCACATCAGGTGTGAATTATCCAGATTATATTTGTATTCCTTATAGCCTTTTGTATTCCTTATAGCTCAAAGATATTTATGCCTTGAATCAATAATAATAGTCTAGTTTTTTACAATTAACTACTAGTGTTACTGGTTGCTTTTCCTATAACTATTGTCTTTGGGTGTCAAACACGCCATAAAAATTAAGAACCCTAGGCGAGATAAGATGGTATCTTTGTACGAAGCACAATTATCACAGTCAACAGTGGATAGCGACCGTCTTTATCTAGATTCCGATCTTTCTGTAGCCATCAACTCCAGTAATTTAGTTGCAGAACCCAGAAGCAGCTATAAGCTGGAAGCATCATCGTCTCCAACTAAGTGGGTAGCAGTATTAATTGACTTTCCAGGAGTTCAGGGATTATACACCTACAGTCTTCCTGATAACCTGTTGGCGCAACCAGGGGATATTGTCAGCGTACCCTTCGGGATGCAAAATACAGGGGGAATTGTCATCCAGGTATTAGATACTCCCCCAGCAAACCTAGAAATAGAGCGAATTCGCCCCATTGAAGATATAGTTAGTTCGGGGTTTTTTCCTGAGCGCTATTGGGAATTGTTACAACGAGTCGCAGAATATTATTTGACTGACTTAATGAGTGCTATTCGGGTGGCTCTTCCTCCTGGCTTATTAGGGCGATCGCAAAGAAGAATTCGCCTCATACCAGATAATATACCTCAAGGGGCAGAAACTTTTTGTAGTCAAGTAGCTAGACAAATTTTACAACTACTGCAACGACAAAAAGACAGTAATTACAGCATTAAGTATCTCCGAAATCAGGTAAAAGGTGCAGACAGAGGAATCAGAGAATTAACTAAAAGAGGTTGGGTAGAAAGCTATCTTGAACCGCCGAAAAGAATTCAAGCTAAACTGCAAACGGCTGTGACTTTAGTTACCGAAACCCTATTAGACGATCTTACTCCTCGACAAAGAGAGGTATTGCAAGTTTTGCGTCAGAATGGGGGAGAAATGTGGCAAAAAGAATTAATTAGTCTCACCCGTACCACTACAGCCACACTGAAGAAAATAGCAGAAATAGGCTACATTACTTTTTCCGAAAGAGAAATTTTAAGAAAAGAACAGGGAATGGCTCAAACCAGAGATATTCCTAAAGAATTAAGTCCAGCCCAAGCAGCAGCCTTAAAAGTAATTAATAATCAAACAGGATACGCCCAAATCCTCTTACACGGTGTCACTGGTTCAGGAAAAACCGAAGTTTATTTACAGGCGATCGCATCTATTTTAGCTCAAGGTAAATCCGCCCTAGTATTAGTTCCTGAAATTGGCTTAACCCCACAACTAACCGATAGATTTCGCGCTCGTTTCGCCGATCAAGTATGTGTATATCACAGTAAACTTTCCGATGGAGAAAGGTATGATACTTGGCGACAAACTATTCAAGGTGAACCCCAAGTAATTATTGGTACTCGCTCCGCCATTTTTGCGCCTCTACCAAATTTGGGTTTAATAGTACTAGATGAAGAACATGACTCCAGCTTTAAACAAGACCGTCCTATTCCTACCTATCATGCTCGTACTGTAGCCAACTGGCGTGGGGAATTAGCCGACTGTCCCCTAGTGTTAGGTTCAGCAACTCCTTCTTTGGAGAGTTTGGTAGAGACAAGGAAAGTAGGGGCGCAAGGCTTGCGCCCATTAGAAGATGTAGGAGAGACAAGGAGGAGTTCATCCCAATATTATTTGTCTTTACCAGAAAGAATCGGATCCCGTCCTTTACCTCCTGTAGAAATAGTGGATATGCGGGAGGAATTAAATAGGGGTAATAGATCGATTTTTAGTAGCTCTTTACAAAATGCGATCTCGGCTTTGCCGAGGCACGGAGCGATCGCAGATGTTCAGGAACGTCAACAACAAGCTATTCTTTTTATTCCCAGAAGGGGACACAGTACTTTTGTCTCTTGTCGCAGTTGTGGCTATGTTATGGAATGTCCCAACTGTGATGTATCTCTTTCCTATCATTACACTCATGAAGGCGCAGCCAAACTATTACGGTGTCACTACTGTAACCACACCAGTATTCAACCTAATAGCTGTCCCCAATGTTCTTCACCCTATCTCAAGTTTTTTGGTAGTGGTACACAAAAAGTCACACAGGAACTTAATAAACTGTTTCCTGATCTGAGATTAATTCGTTTTGATAGCGACACCACTAGAAATAAAAATGCTCACCGCGATTTAATTGCGCGTTTTACCTCCAAGCAAGCAGATATTTTAGTAGGAACACAAATGCTTACTAAAGGTTTAGATATTGCAGGAGTAACTTTAGTGGGAGTAGTCTCTGCGGATGGTTTATTACATCGTTCTGATTATCGCGCAGCCGAAAGAGCTTTTCAAACCCTGGTGCAAGTAGCAGGAAGAGCAGGGAGAGGAGACGAACCAGGAAGAGTCATTATTCAAACCTACTCCCCAGAACACCCTGTTATTAGAGCCGTTAAGAATCATGACTATTCTAGTTTCAGTAGT
>JASJEK010000286.1 GCA_030064915.1 Xenococcaceae cyanobacterium MO_234.B1 | reverse complement strand
AGGGGCAATAGAAGCTCCATTGCGCGGGGGGCTAGAACATAACAGTTAACCGTTAGAGTTACAAAAGATAAATCCCACAAGCCCCCTTCCCCGACCGCATTCCGCGGTCAAATAGTAATTGTTAGCCCTAAAGTGATTCCCAATGCGATCGCTAGTAATAAACCGATTATTTTTAATTTGTTATTGTTTCTTGCTAAGGCTAATTTTTGCCATAAAACCGAAGTTAAGGTTGCAGTTTGAGCAATAGTAGCAGAAACACTCATAGCTACTGCTTCTCCTCGGCCGAAGATTAATCCTGCTACGATAGTTAAGGTTATGGGAGTTGCGATCGCTAATGTGATGGCTTCTGTTTTTCCTTCTGGGTCAGTTTTTAAAGCGGTTGCTGCTGCATACTGAGCAATATATATTACGACCATCCCGATGATAGCGATGGTAATATTAATGATAGTTTTATCTGTGACTCTATTAGTTATGTGGAGTCCAGTGGCAGTCGCTATCCCTAAAATTACCATTCCCAAAGTGCTAAAAGCATAAATTCGAAACGATAAAGAGACATTTGCAGGTAAGGATTTTTCCAGGTTATTTATAGTATTGTCTCGTAATTCCCAATCTATTTCTTGTAATGCTTTGAGAGCAGATATTGCATCAACAAACCGCTTACTAACTTGAGGCTGTACCATTTTTTGTAACCAGTTAATAAATGCTGGATCGACATTAGAGATTAAAGATTGAAACTGAATTTGATAGGGTTTATCTGGTGTAATTAGTTCTCCTATTGCCGCAGATTTTTTATTGGTTAATAAACAAATAATAGTTACCCCTAGACTATATAAATCAGAGCTTTTCTTAGGTGCGATCGCTTGTTCAGGAGCCATAAATCCTGGTGTACCTGGAATTGTACTAATAGTATTTTCGTCGATACTATTAAATCTAGTAGCCAAGCCAAAATCAATCAGATAAACATTTTCTAATTCATCTATTAAGATATTTTCTGGTTTAATATCTTGATGTAATATTGGAGGATTCTGTTGCTGTAAATCAACTAATATTTCTAGAACCTTTTTAGTGATTGATTTAATTTGTTTAATAGTAAAACTATTTTTTTGATTTAAGTTTTGAGCTTTAATATATTTTTGAATTAAACAAAAGCCATCTTGAGTTTCAAAACTCTCTAGATAGGGAGGAATTCCAGGATGTTTAAGATTTTGTAATATAGTAATTTCTCGTTGATAGGCTTTATATCCCGACCAACTAGAATTGGGAGTAGCAAAGCAAAACTGTTTGACTACTACAATTTTATTACTGTTTAAGTTTCTTGCTTTCCAAGTAATACGTCCTCCTTGAGGATTATGTCCTATTTGTTCAATAACTTGATATCCATAATTATTGAGGTCAGGAAAGTTATCCATAACAATATATTATAAATTAAATTATATAAATTAACTTTAAAAATCTTATTCTATTTTAAAATCATCTAAGAATTCGAGAATACTTATCTTAATAGATTGGTCGGTAAAAGAATCAGCATAACTTTGTTGAAGATAAATTTTATCTTCCAAATTTTTACTTAGATGAACTTGAAAAAAAGCGGTAGTAAAATGTTTCAGTCCTGGATAAGCTAAACTAGGTTTTAAACCAACTATAGAATCTGGAACTGGTAAAATTCCGATACTTTCCTCTAAAAAACTAAAGTGATTAGCAGGAGCAACTAATAATAAATATTTATCTGGCGTTTCTAGCCAAGTAAAAGGATAAATCTGTTCTGGAACAGCAGGAGTAATTGGGTCTTTTGTTCCCGATATAATCATCGTAGGAATTGAAATTGGCTCAATCCCTTCTTGTCCAAAAACAATACTAGCAAAAGGACTAATCGCGATCGCTGATTTAATTCTAGGCTCAATAAGTTGATAATCTTTAATTGGTAATTCTTGGAAACTACACTGCATTAAAATAGATAAGTTTAACCAAATGTTATTAGCTTCATTATCTAAACATTGTTGTTTGATTTGTTCCCAATTAATTTTGCCTCCTGCTAAAGCCAAAGCCGTATAACCACCTAAGGAATGACCTACTAAACCAACCTGTTGTAAATCAATTTTATTCTTTAATATTCTATTAGATTTAGACTCATACTCTAACCAATCTAAAAGGTATTTAATATCTAAAGGTTGCAGAATTAAATTATCTCCTTGAGGAAATTTGGCTTGACCAGATAAAAACCGTTCAAACTGTTCAAAATTGGTGGCAATATGTTCGGGAATAGCGACAGCAAAACCATAAGAAGCAAAATGTTTTCCTAAATATTCAAATGTAATTCTATTAGAAGCTAACCCGTGGGAAATAATAATCAGAGGTACTGGTTTATCAGTTTCAGGTAAATAAAGCTCAAATGGACTAGATGCAATACGATGAGGATTATGAAAAGTAAAACTTAATTTATGCCATTTATAGTTACCTGGTAAGGATAGATTTTGTTCTCTTGCAGGAATATTATTAATATCTGTTGAGACTTCTTGTTGCAGGGAATTGATCGCTGATTCTCTTTGTTCTAAAAGATCTATTCCTGTTTCAATCAGACTCAAGGTTTTTGGTAAATCAAAATAGATTGTCTTAAGTGGAAACTGTCGTAAAATATTGAGTAAGGTCAAACCATCAGGATGATTTGCAGCTTGGTTAATTGCACCACGAAGAGCTAAGAGATTATTAGATAATTTTGCAGTAGAAGTTTTATGAAAATCCCGCTCGCGTCTTCTTTTTACTGGCCCTAGATCGCTTCTAATAATTTCTCCTAGTTGTCGTAATATTTCTTCTCCTACCGAACTATTAGTAAAACGATATACAGTTACGGGATTTAAAGCAATTTCTTGTCCCAAAATAGTTTGAAACTTATCTAATTGTTCGGAATTTAAACCCTTAGTAAAATAATTTAATCGGGAATGAATCTTGCCTTCATTGGTAAAACTCGCTAAATCTTCGATATAAATATAAAATTCACCAAAAGGAGGATAATTAAAAGCAATTCTCTCTGCTGCTTGTGAATTAGTAGCATAAAGCGCAGTTACTAATCCTAACCCTAAAGAAGTTAGTATTCGATTTAATATCATTTATCATTTACCATTTATCCTTTACCATTTAAATCTTAGTTAAGTAAAACACTAAGTAAAAACTGATAGCCATTAAATTACAAGTTTATTTTTCCAAAAAGTCTAACCTTAAATGTTCGCGAGTTCAATGTTTTAACCCACCTCAACATTCTCGGTTTGAGGAGACAAGTTTTCAGAAACTATCAAGTCAGAAACTGAAACAGTTTTTTCTAAGTCATTAATAATTGCTCCTAAGATCGGTATTTCAATTTCGGTAAATTGATCAATTGTTTCTCCTAGCATTGTTCCCCGAGAAATACCTGGTCTAGTTATTAAAACTATGCCATCAGTTAAAGGTTCTAATAACAGAGCATCATTGCATTTAGATAAAGAAGGTGTATCTATAATCACCACATCAAAACGACCTCGCGCATCTTCAATGAAGCGACGTAATTCATCAGATTCGATAATTGCAGCTACTTGTCTTAATTTTCCGGGACTGGGAACTATATATAGATTAGGTATACCAGGTACTAAACGGATGGTATCTTGATCTTGCTGATTATTATGATTTTCTTGCTTGCCGTAATATTTTAGTGGTTCGCTATGAGCATTAATATCCGCTGGTTCTAAATCTACCCACTGAGCATTAGAAAAAGAACGTAAATCTGCTTCTATTAATAAGGTGCGTTTGCCAGCATGAGCAGAAGTAATTGCTAGATTGTAAGCGTTAACACTCTTCCCTTCTCCGTTATCAACACTTGTTACTAAAATTACCTTAGTAGAAGGAGAACTGTAACGCAAGAGATTGCTACGCGCTCTTTCATAAAAAGCTAAATAACTTGAATCTGTATCCAAAATAATCCCTTCCTCTTCTCTGCTCATATTCAAAGATCTGATATGGGGTATATTCCCCAACACAGGAACTTCCCTAGCTATTAATAATTCCCGCAATTCTTGAGGGGTGTGTAAGCGATCGTCTAATAGAGCTAATAAGAAAATTACTCCTGTCGCTGCTACTAGTCCAATGCCTGTTCCCGCAGCTAGAATCACAAGACGGTTAGAAGGAGCAAAAGACGTAGCAATTTTGTCTACCGTAGGAGCTTGGGCAATGGTATAACTGCCAGTAGTTTCCGCTTCGGCTGATTGAGCATCTACCAAAGCTGCGACAATAGTTTGATACAAAGCTCTTTTAGCCTCAACTTCTTGTACTAGGCGAGCTTGTTGTAGTTGGCGATCGGGAAATTGCTCGTATAGTTGTCGTAATTCTTGCTCTGTTTCCTTAACAGATTCTAATTGTTTTAAAATACCTTCTCGTTGGGTTTTTAAAAGAACTAGATTATTAGCCAGTCCTTGTCTTGCTGGATCTAGACTACTATTTTCTGGCAGTTGATCAGGCAATGGTCTATATCGGGGACTACTGCCCAAAATTTCTGTAGCTCTTTCTTGAGCTGATTCTTCAAGAGCATCTAGTGCCTTGCGTAAAGCAATCATATTAGGATGATCTGGACGTAAATCCTTGTCAAGATTCTTAATTTGTGATTTGATTTCTGTAATTTGTGCCTGTAAATTTGCTAGAACAGGGTCAGCACTCAAAGCACCAACACTATAGGCTTGTTCAGGGTCTAATCCTAACTGCTCCACAAGAGAATCCATTTGACCTTCAATTTCTTCTAGGATTAACTTGATTTGTCTTTGTTGCTGCTGAGTTCCAGTAAGACTACTAAACAAACTACCGTCCCGAATTGCTAGTAAAGATAGGCCCTCTGTACTGAGAAAACGATAAAATGCTTCCTCTGCTGCTGCTAGTTCCCGTTGTACTACAACTAGGCGTTTTTCTAAAGTTTCAATGCGAGTTCTCAATTGGGCGGTGTTGATCAAGCGACTTTGCTCAACCATCTCAGTCATCAGGACTCCCAGGATTCTAACTCCTTCTTCTTCCGTAGCTGCGTCCTTATATTCCAGAGTCACAAATTGAGGATTGTCAGGTTGGGGAGGTACTATTTTCAGTTTATTTTGTAGGACCTGTTCCATTTGGCGATTGCTTAATTGCAGCTTTTCTTGAACTCTTCTTTGTACAGGAAATGAGAGCAAGATATCCAAATCAATCAGTCTTCCTTGCTGTTGTAGTTGCTCTCCTGTACTGGTAAATAAAGGAGGTGGGTTACTATAGGCAAGTTGTCCTCTGGCGCGAAACTTCGTTTGAGGTTGGGGGGGGTCTGGTTGAAGAACAAAGACAATTGAGCCTCCCAAAAATAACAGGAATATGACGATACCTATTAACTTGTTTTGTTCCCAAGAGAAGAGAAAGCGTTTTAAAATCGGCGGAGTCATGATGATTAAGCCAAAAGTTTAAATGATATTAAGTTGTTAGTAGCCAACCCTGAGGATCTTAATAATATCAAGAAAAAGATATGGCTTAATTAAACCTCCTAAGATCCCTCCTGATAAGCTGGTCGAAGAGAATCCGCCGTTAACATCGAATTTGACCGCGCCCGATGGCCAGCAAGTCAAAAGGCATGCATTCATGCATTCAAAAGTAATTTATCAAGCCCGAAATCGGTCTCAAGCCTCTCCCAAAGCGGGAGAAAAGAAATTAAAAATATTAAAGAGAGAACGGGAAGCGCGAATCTTTAATCAATCGATTTTGAAGTTGAGGGGCGGTCGGGAAACCCGACCATGCCCAATCAACTTGTTGAATCCTCTCCCAAAGCGGGAGATGGTAAAACTTTTGCGGTGAGGCACGGCGAGGGAACCTCGCCATGTGCAATCACCGCGTTGACTTTTGACTTCTAACTTTTGACTTTTCAAGGTTGAGACTGGTCGCTTCCCGCACCAGGGTGTGAGGGGAGATAGGGAGATAGTTTTAAGGTTTATTTCCTAATTGACGTCGGGGAATGGGAGAGAAACCAGACCATATCCAACCGACTTGTCGATCAAGCAAGCAACTGTTATGTAGATTAGCTTATCATCGGAAATCCCTATCGAGATCATCAAAGAAGCGACGATAGCCAAAGAAGGTTCTAATGGGCTGAGTAAGAGCATTAATGGCATTGAATATTTTACCCAGTAAGGTACGGCTAACGACAATAACATCCTCATCTTGTAAAAGTATATTTTGCGTCATGTCTCCTTTGGCAACGTCTTTAGTGTGTAATCTTTGGGAAGCGATCCTTCTTGTTTCAGGGTCAAACCGTAAAAGAGTAATTTCCTCTCCAACCAATAACGGTTGTGAAACAGGCAAGGAAGCAACAACATCAATAAAAGTGCTACCATTACGTAAAGATAAATTTCGCAGTGCGGTCCCTGTTGCACTGGGTATTATGACACGAACTGTAATAGTCTGTTGGGGTAAGCTGCTTCTTGCGACTAAATTTCGGTCATAATCGCGGTCTTCTCCTACTTTTATTCGAGAGACAATTATAGTGTCTCCTCCTTGTAAAAAGACTGAGGGGATTTGTTGACCTGTGAGGAGAGGAGTGTAGAGATCGATTTTCTGTTCTAATACTGTACCATCAACCAGGGTACGACGCAGCATAACTGAACGTAAGTCAGCTTCTTGGGTTGTTCCACCTGCTGTTTGAAGAACCGCATTTAGAGGAGTACCAGCCTGAAAATTATAAAAACCTGGTCGGAATATCTCTCCCAGGATGGTAATTTGGGCAGGGCGACTTAAGGTTAAAGTAACTAATACTTCTGGTTGTTCTCGCAGAAACCGTTGTCCTAGTTCGTAGGCAATTTTAGCTTCTACTTCTGAAGTAGTAAGTCCTACCAGGGGAACTCTCCCTAAAATCGGCATAATGACATTTCCTTCTGCATCTAAAGTTGCCACAGTGCTAAATTCGGGAAATTGAGGCACAGAAATACTAACCCCATCTCCTGTATCTAAGCGATAAACATCAAACTGTCGGGAAGAATTGGTTCTATCGAAAGTGGGAAGAGGATTTCTAGGACCAAAGGTAGCTGGAGCTGGTTCGATGGTTGGTGTTGCTGTAGAATCAGTTCTGGTTTTTTTAGGCACTCTAATTGAGTCTTGACTGTAGCTAGAACTGATCATTAAGCCATAATTTACAGTGCAAGATAGGACTGTTATCAGTAAAGCTTTATTAAGATACATCGAATATAGTTTCCTTAAGGTTAGTTTGAATTTCTCTAACTAAAGATTGGGCTTGGGATAAAGCTTGATCTTTTTTTCCTAGAGGTTCGATGGGAATTCTGAAACAGACGGCTATCCAGGGGAATCTGCGATCGCGCAATTGAGCTAATTGATCTTGTAAGAACCACATAGTAGGGGAATAATGACCTCCCTTGGGAAAAGCGTACCATTGGACAACGGCAAAAGTCTGTCGGCGATTCCAAGCACGAAAAAAACGCGCCTTGACCATATCTCCTGATTCGAGTTTTACTTTCAGTTTATTATAAGAGTCTGTTTTCCATCTTTCTAATCCATCAATATCTAACCATTCTACATAGGGTTTATCCAGATAATAAGTCTGAGGTAAAAACAATAACAGGATGGGTTTAGATTGTTCTTGTTGAATAATTTGAGCCGACCATTCATTCCCTCCAATCTGTATTTCTTGTTGTTGTTTAGTTTGCCAATTATCAAGATTAATTCCTGATGTTCGCAAACTTCTCATTTCCTTGACGTTAGTTATCTTAGGTAAATCAGACCATTGCCAATTACCTCCTTGCAAATAGCCTGGTAAGGCTCCTAGAGTAATGGTTATAAGCAAGAGAACTATCACAATAGTACGAGTTATTATTTGTTTTTTAGAAGACCCTAACCAATTAATTTTTTTGTTATACGTCTTATCCGTCGCTTTTTCGGATTTCATAACTCGTCTAAGATTTACTAGGTTGGTGTTCGCCTCGGTCTAAAAGGTTGAGTAATAAGACTATTGTTCCTAACATCAATGCAGAATACACATCTCCTCCCCAACTATCGTGTAACCAATGGAATAGTTGATCTCGACCAGTTCCGTGAAAAAAAGTCAGTATGGTATTACGAATAATATTAGCAGTGACACTGATAGTTACTGCCCCAATTAAAAGAGTAGCTACTTTCTGTTTATCTCTGTGATTATCCGTCCAATACAGTAACATTAATGACACATATATGCTAGTAAATAACATTTTTAAACCTGCACAATAGGGAGCTACTTCAACCAGTCTGCCTTCTACTGCTAAATAAATTTGCTCCACACTGACATCAATGCCAAATTGCATGAGGATAAATCCTGCTGTTGTAGCAATGAATTTCTGTAGGGGTAAAGTTAGGGGGGTTATTAGATAAGGAAGGGAGTTAGGAGTTGCTAATAAAACTAACAGTAACGGAAAGACTAGTAATTTCAAACCAGGTACCCCTTTAAACCAGAGACAAATTCCGGCTAAAACAATAGGAAGGGATAAATTCACTAACTCCGGTACTCCTGTAAGATAAAACACTGTTCCAATAGTTAAAAAAAATCCTCCCCAAGGGTTAGTAATATTTTCTAGTCTTTGCCATTTTTTTCGTTTGAGCCAAGTGATATAAATAGCAAAAGGAATGCCAATCATTCCATGACTAAAATATTCATGTTCGATGCTAATACTTTTATTGAGCCAGCCATCATACCAGTGAATTAGTAACGGAGCATAAAGAATTATTAATAAGCCAATAATAAGATACTCAAAAAAATTTCCTTCAATAGGAAAATTAAGCTTTCTCGTAGTTTGCATGATAATAGTAAAACATAAAAAATTTATTCTCTTATCTTATCAATAGCATTAGCTATTTTCCAGAGTGGAAATTAGACCTCTTGCGCCCATTCCGATAAATCTCGATTAACTAGCATACAGCAAGTTAATTTTAAAGTAG
>JASJEK010000285.1 GCA_030064915.1 Xenococcaceae cyanobacterium MO_234.B1 | reverse complement strand
GGCTTCCCTGCTTCTAGATGACGCATAATATTTTCTACTTCTACGATCGCATCATCCACAATAATCCCGATAACTAGGGCTAAAGCTAGTAGGGTGAGGGTTTCGAGATTAAACCCTGCTAACGCCATAACAATAAAAGTCCCCAACAAAGAGATGGGAATAGTTAAGGCTGCGATCGCAGTAGCCCGCCAATTGCGGAGAAAGGGAAAAATCGTAATAGCTGATATAGCGACTGCCGTTAGTAAAGAATTAATAGTAGCTTGGTTTGCTTCCTGAATATAGTTAGCTTGAGTTGCTGCCAGATGAAACTCGATTCCCGTTAATTCTTGAGCTAATGTTGCCACAGTAGTGTTTACTTGTTTCACTACCTCAAGAGTATTCGCCTGACTTTGTTTAACTACCTGAAACGCGATCGCCTTTTGTCCATTAAAATGTACTAGGGTTTCTCCTTCTCCTTTGAGATCGACCCTAGCTATCCCTGGTAATTTAGTAATCAGGGGAATAATATTTTCTTCTGTAATGTCTTTTAACTCTTGTAAGCCATAGCTATCGCTAGTTAAAGCATAACTAACAACCGTAGATTCATTGAAATTGAAAGGAATTACCTCCCAAGTAGTTTCAGGAGGAAAAGATACTTGTTGCAGTTGAGTTTCAACGGTTTTAACTGTATTTTCTATTTTGGTCCCTGTATCTAGCAACAAACTTACGACAGTTTGTCCTGGGTAAGTAGAAGAATTAATATCCTCAAGCTTTTCCAGAGAAGCTAGAGACTTTTCAATGGGAACAGTTAATTCTTGTTCCGTAGCTAAAACTGTTTCTAGGGGAGCTTGTCCCCGAATTATCACGACAGGGAAAGTAATCTCAGGGAAAAGAGAATATTTTAGCGAACTAAAAGCCCACAGACCTACTACAGCTATTACTATCCAAAATCCGATAGTAATGCGTCGATATTTGATGGCTAACCGAGAAATATTCAACCGTTGTTTACTAATTTTCTTCTAAACTTTCTGCTTCTTTTTGATTAAGAGTAATGATAGCCCGCATTTGGGGAGTTTCCAAAAACTTTTTGGTATCTGCTAACAGGCGATCGCCCCAGAGATTTTCCCTTAAAAACTCCAAATCTGCATAGCGCTCATCAATATTGAGAGCAGATTCTCCCAATTCTAAACCCTTTCTAGTTTCCCCTTGAATATACCAAGCTACCGCCAGAGCTAGTTGGGGTTCAGCTTGTTCTGCGTCAATTTCAAGAGCCTTTTCCCAATTTTTGATCGCATCATCGATATTACCCTGTTCGTACTCTACTAACCCGACATTATTAATCGCTGGCCAAAAAGTTTTTTCTTTGTTAACCGCCTTTTCATAAGAATCAATAGCGCGGTCAAATTCTGCCAGTTTAAGATAAGTATTGCCCAAATCAAATAGAGCTTCAGGAACATCATCTCTAATTTTAAGCCCTGCTTGTAACTTTTCTAGAGCCGTTTGGTAATCTCCTTTCTGAAAATAAGCATTACCTAAAGTAAACAGAATTCCCTCTTGATCTGGTGCTAGGGTTTTCGCCTGTTCTAAAGTTTCAATTCCCTTGTCAATTTCATTTTGCTGTAGATAGATACTACCTAAGATAAACCATACTTCGTAATTATCAGGAGCCAACTGACTTGCCAATTCTGCTCTAGGTAAGGCTAATTCATACTTTTGAAACCTCACCAATTGAATCGCATCTTGTAGCAATAAAAATCCTTGCTGTTCTAGCTGTTCAGAATCTATCTGGGGTGTATAAGGCAATAAAGCCTGACTTCGAATCGGAAGCGCATCAGCCATTACAATACCAGCACAAGCAATACAAGAAAACAACCAATTAAATCTAGGCACGATTTCGCCTCAAAACATATTTACTTAACTTTCTTATCAGTATATGTTAATTGCATTTTCAATTAATTTAAACGTATGAAGGGGTAAAAAATCGCTACAAGCCTTATTATATAAAGACTTGACTTTTTTCTTAATTGAATTAGAAAAAGTTAGTATAAAAGAAACCTTAAATAATCTTGGCAATTATTAAACACCAAAAATATTGGCTCTAACTTCAGCTTCCGATTTGATAATTACTTCTAATTACTTCTTTTTGAGGATTTTTTGATGCAATTTTCCTTATTCGGCAAAAAACGCCGTAATAATCCCTGGATTTTCAGTATCTTAACTAGCAGCTTATTTTTTTTCGGGACAACTGCTTATATCATTAGCCAGCACTCTGATTCTAAGGTGCAACTAGAAGAACTTACCGTACCAGTTATCCAAGATGACCTCACTGTTAAAATATCCGCTAGTGGAAAAGTAGAACCGATTAAAAGTGTTAATGTTAGTCCCAAAAACCCTGGGCGTTTAGTGAAGTTATTGGTGGAACAGGGAGATCAAGTCTCTGAGGGACAAAACCTGGCAATTATGGAAAACTTAGAAGTTCAAGCCCAAAAATCTCAAGCTGAAGCAGACTTGAAAGGAGCTAGAGCTAATTTAGCCTATCAAAAAATTAAGATGCTCGGAGATATTGAACAAGCTGAAGCCAGATTAGCTCAAGCCAGAGCCAAATTAAAAGAAGTTAAAGCCAGAATTCCTCAAGATATTCGCCAAACTCAAGCTCAATTACAATCTGCTCAATCTCGACTTAAGCTAGCCCAAGCAAGGGTTAAACGCAATCAATACTTGTCAGAGCGAGGGGCAATTTCTCAGGATACTTATGATGAATCCGTCACTGAAATAGAAAACGCCCAAGCAGGAGTCTTAGAGTTGCAACGGCGTCTTACCCAGTTAGAAACCACCAAAAATCCTGAAATTAATCAATTAGAAGCTGCGATCGCCGAAACTGAACTAGCTCTGCAACAAAGACAAAACAGTTATCAAGACGAAATTGCTGCTCTCGAAGCTCAAGTACAAGCCAGTCAAGCCAGTCTGCAACAAAAAGAGGTGCAATATTCTGATACCTTTGTCACTGCTCCTTTTTCGGGTATTGTTACCCAAAGATACGCTGTAGAAGGCGCGTTTGTAACTCCTACGACTTCCGCTTCTACCTCTGCTTCTGCTTCTGCTACTTCTATCTTGGCTCTAGCACAAGGATTAGAAATTGTGGCAAAAGTACCAGAAGTAGATATTGGACAACTCCAACAAGGACAAAAAGTCGAAATTATTGCCGATGCTTATCCTGAAGAGACCTTTCAAGGTATAGTAAAACGGATTGCTCCTGAAGCGATTGTAGAAGACAATGTAACCTCTTTTGAGGTCAGAATTACTCTGTTAACTGGGCAAGAAAAGCTGCGCTCTAAAATGAATGTGGATGTCACTTTTTTAGGCAAAGAATTAACCAATACTTTGGTTGTTCCTACTGTGGCGATCGTAACTCAAGAAGGTCAAACTGGGGTCATGATCCTTAATGACCAAAATCAACCTGAGTTTAAACCTGTAAAAATTGGCTTAACCTTGCAAGATAAAACTCAAATTATTGAAGGTATTACCTCAGAAGAGAGAGTGTTTATCGATCTACCCCAACGATATAGAAAGCCTTAAGTAAGTAAATTGAGTTCGGAGTTTGGAGTAACCTGCGGTATCCCGCTGACCTACAGTAGTCGCTTCGCGTAAGGGTTCGCGTTCGCGGACGGAGTTAGCGTCCTACTCCCTGAATCACTGGCTTGATATCATTACGTTCAAAAGGTTGAGGATCGCCACGCCAATTAAAATCATTAACCCGAAAACTAAAAGAACCAATTTTTAATACAGGGTTATAGCGCACAGAGATATTATAGGTGCGCCGACTATACTCCAAAACATAATCGGTACTGATATCATCTCCGTCATTGAGATTTAAAGAAGCTTGTACCCCCCCTCGAAAGGGGCCATATAATTGTTGAGTAATTCCTAAAGCTAGGGTTTGTTGATCTACGTCTCGATCAAAGAGAAAAGGAGAATCGTCCACCTTTGTTCTTACGGAATAAGTTGCATTGAATCCCGTGTAATCGAAGAAAGGACGCGAAAAATGACCGAATTGACCTTGAATTCCCACACTGCCGCGCAGAGAATGTTGTCCATCCCCATTGCTGTAGAAACTACTAACCCCAGAAATACCAGTATTGAATAGTATATAGGGCACTACAGGTGCAGGAGTATAGCGCAAACCCCCATCTTTGGTAGGAGGAAGGGATTTACCTTGCCATATAGAAAAGCTTTTACCTAAAAATGCTGCTCCTTGATAACGAGTCAGATTCGTGCGGTCGTTATCACTGTTATTGTCTAATAATCTGGGGTCATCTGTGTCTGCATTAATATTTTGAATTGACCCTTGATATCTCAGGTTAATTCCTGTTTTTCCTAGGAAAATATTAGGAGAAGTAATAATGCCACCAATACTATTCTGGACAGTCTGAAAACCTAAAGAGCCGTTAAATAATCGTTCGCGGAAATTGTACTCTAAACTCAAACTGTGGGGACTATTGATATTGCCAATTAACTGAGTAGCTGTGGCTTTAGCTCGTATATTATCTTCTAACTTATTAACATCAAAGCTAGTAAAAGCAATTTTAGCTTTTAGCTGAGTACGAGGAGACAACACTGTATTAAATTGACTTTTTAAACCAAAGGCAGCAGCATTAAATACTCCTCCCTCATCTTCGCCACTAAAATCAAAGGCATTAGGATTTAAAGCTCTTTGGATAAAGTATTGGGGAGTAATTTTCCAAGTTATATTTTCTCGATCGATAATTTCCCAAGTTCTTTCTATATAGAAACCGCCTCTTTCTTCCCCATCGAAACCAAAACTAAATAGGGCTGGACGACGGGGACGACTATCAAAGACTAAGGAGTTTTTAAATAAGGGTAGAGATAAACCGTCATCAAAAACGAGACGGGATTTGGTGGTGGTTAATTTATTGACTAAAGGTTCTATTTCTTGAAAATTCGCTGTATCTGCTCTTAGTTCTAATTCTGGTGGAGAAAAAGGATCATTAGTAATACTTATATTCTCCGCTTGCCAAATATCAGTTTCAAACTCCAGTTTCTCTGCTTCAAATCTGACTCGATTAATCGTTCCTGCTTCAGTTATGTTATTACCTTGTAGAATACCGTAATCTTTAATGTTTCCAACAGAAATTCCTACTTGATCCCTAGCGGTAACATCCGTGACAGGTTGATTTGCTTGTATACTATCGCTCAAAAGGCGGTCGGGAATAGTACGGTCTTCTGGTAACTTTTGGGATAAATCTTGGCCTATGGTGGAACGATCAATCTGTCCTCTGGCATTGGTAACAACACCTCGGTCTTGCACCAGATAGTATTCCAATCTGTCTCCCCCCAGTACTTGTTCCCCTCTTTTTAAAACCACATTTCCTTCTGCTACTGCAATGCGGTCTGCTAGGTTAACCTGTATGCGATCGCTGATTAAAATAGCCTGAGAAAAGCGCATCAAAACATTTCCTTCTGCGGTAACAACCTGTCTTTGCTCGTCATATTCCTGGCGATCGGCAATGACTTCTACTACCTCTATCTTCTCGATGAGTGTAGGAGTAGCTTCTGGGATGGTTTCTTCAGGAAGGGGTATTTCAAAAATTCTTCTTTCTCCTTCCCGTTGCTGAGTGATTAAATGAAGATGCTTTTGTGGGCGACCAGGTAGTGTCTCAGCTTCCCTAAGCTCCCTTTGCTTTTCCTTGACAGAGGCTGTCGCCTCGGGAGGCAATAGGGAACAGGAAATAGGGAATAGCTTTGGTTTCTTTGTCACTTGTGAACCCTGTTCGTCCATTACCCCACGAGTAGCTTGGACTTGGTCGAAGCTTTGGGGTATGCAAGCTCCTGTAAATCCTCTGACTTTGCTTAAATCCTTTGGCAAACTTTTTACTGTTGCCTGTTGCTTGTTATCTGTTCCCTTTAATTTCCGAAGAAGGCAAAGTTGCTGTCGCAGAATTGACTCATTTTCCGACACTCTTAAAGCAGAATTGTCATTTTGTTCTATAACAATCTCTGTACTGGATGGAGGAACACAAACAGGTGTGGGAAATAGACTTAGCAAGATAAACATCGGAAATACTCCATTCAAATTCCTGAAAGTATAACGATCTCAATTACGGACAAGCAAGACATACAACGATAACATCAAACTTCACAAAAAATTTAATATTTTAAGACTTGTCGTTTCTTAACAAAAGTTCATACAATGACATATAGGAATCAATAAGTATAAGTGCTTAATAAAATGGAAAGTGTGCAAATTCCTTGGCTAACTGCCATAACTCTTTTACCCTTACTAGCTTCTTTAGCTATTCCCATTATTCCTGACAAAGAAGGCAAAACTGTTAGATGGTATGCCCTCTATGTGGCTCTAGCAGACCTAGCTCTGATGGTCTATGGCTTTTGGGAAAACTACAGCGTCAAAAGTCCTCATTTTCAACTAGCAGAAACCTATTCTTGGATGCCGCAATTAGGATTAAGTTGGTCTCTGGGGGTTGACGGCTTATCAATGCCTTTAATCTTCTTATCAGGACTGATTACGACTCTCGCTATTCTGGCTTCTTGGAAAGTAAATCACAAACCGCGATTATATTATTTTTTAGTATTAGTTTTATATAGTGCCCAGATTGGGGTTTTCGCAGCCCAAGATATCTTACTATTCTTCTTAATGTGGGAAATTGAGTTAGTACCAGTCTATCTACTCATCTCCATCTGGGGCGGTAAAAAACGTCTTTATGCAGCAACTAAATTTATTCTCTACACAGCCTTAGCTTCTGTCTTTATCCTTGTTTCAGGATTAGCTTTAGCTTTTTACGGTGATAACTTCACTTTTAATATTGCTGAGTTGGGAATGAAAGATTATCCCATTGCTCTAGAGCTACTGGCTTATGTGGGATTCCTCATCGCTTTCGGAGTCAAATTACCCATCTTCCCCCTACACACTTGGCTACCTGATGCTCACAGTCAAGCTTCTGCCCCAATTTCGATGATTCTGGCAGGAGTACTCTTAAAAATGGGTGGTTATGCCTTAATTCGTTTTAATATCGAAACTTTACCCCATGCCCATATTAAGTTCGCTCCTTTACTAGTAGTTTTGGGAGTGATCAATATTGTCTATGGCGCATTTACCGCCTTTGGACAAACTAACCTCAAACGCCGACTGGCATCCTCTTCCATCTCCCACATGGGATTTGTTCTTATCGGTATCGCCTCGTTCACTGACTTGGGTATGAATGGTGCAGTGTTACAGATGATTTCTCACGGTTTAATTGCTGCTGCCCTGTTCTTCTTATCTGGTACTGCTTATGAGCGTACTCACACCCTAATGATGGACGAAATGGGTGGTATGGCGCAGCAAATGCCTAAAACCTTTGCTATGTTCACCGCAGGTTCAATGGCTTCTTTAGCTTTACCTGGGATGAGTGGCTTTGTGGGAGAGTTGAGTATCTTCCTCGGTATTGCCACTAGCGATGTCTATAGTCAGACTTTCAAAGTAGGAATCATTTTCTTAACTGCGGTAGGGCTGATTTTGACTCCCATCTATCTACTGTCAATGTTACGGGAAGTCTTTTACGGCGAAGCTAATCCAAAACTGAAACTAGATGGTTTTGCCATAGATGCTCAACCCCGTGAAATTTTTATCACCACTTGTCTGTTGATTCCTATTATTGGTATTGGTTTGTATCCTAAACTGGCAACCAACACCTATGATGTTAAAACTATTCAAGTAGCAGACAAGATACGTTCTACTTTACCTGTTATCGTACAGAAACAAGAGAACAATCTCAACGCAAATTTACTTTCTACATCCCAGTCTTTAGGTTTTATCGCACCTAAAATCAAATAATTAAGCACTCATTACCTTACTATTAAGAGTCTGGCTACGGCAGTAGTCAGATTTTTTTATAGCTAAAAAAAACAAATGGTTTAAGATCAACCCAACGAATTGCTCTTAAAGGTAAGAATTAGATGATTAGCTGGCAAAAACAGACCCAAACAGTTTCATCTTCCTTGAATAATTTAATCCATCGTCAACGTGCCTGGATTGAAATCGACCTTAATAAGCTAGCTCACAATGTACGCCAAATTAAAAGTATTCTGTCGCCTCACACAGAATTAATGGCAGTAGTTAAAGCAGACGCTTATGGTCATGGTGCAGTGGAAGTTGCCCAAACCGCCCTGAAAAATGGTGCAAGTTGGCTAGCTGTCGCTACTCTTTCCGAAGGTATAGAATTACGTCAAGCAGGAATTGAAGCACCTATCCTGATCTTGGGTGCAATTAACTCTCCTGAAGAAATAAAAGCGGTTGCTTATTGGCAATTAGAGCCAACAATTGGTAATTCACAACAGGCTTTAAACTTTTCTGATATTTTAACTACTCTCAAAACTTCTTTACCAGTTCATCTGAAGCTGGATACGGGGATGTCTCGCTTGGGTACTAACTGGGAAAATGCGGTAGAATTCGTCAAATTTGTGCAAAAATTGCCCCAAATTAAACTAGCTAGTATTTATTCTCATCTAGCAACGGCAGACGACCCCGATCCCACTTTTATGCAGCTACAAAACCAACGCTTTCAACAGGCTATTAAGCAACTTCAACAATGGAATATTACCCCTCCACGACTACATATTGCTAACTCTGCTGCTATTCTAAGCGATCGCAACGGACCTCGGCACAGCCGAGATTGCAGTTTCGATTACGATCTAGTGCGAGTTGGGTTAGCAATTTATGGTCTATATCCTTCACCGCATCTCAGGGAGACTATTCCTTTACAGCCTATTTTGCAAGTCAAAGCCAGAGTCACTCAAGTCAAAACCATTAAAGCTGGTACAGGGGTGAGTTATGGACATCAATTTGTTGCCGATCGAGATACCAC
>JASJEK010000284.1 GCA_030064915.1 Xenococcaceae cyanobacterium MO_234.B1 | reverse complement strand
TTAACTCTAATGCTGACTCGAAGACGAGACGGATAGGAATATCTTTTACCCTCTCCTGTAACCAGATAACCTGGTCATAGTCAAAGATTAAACTAGCAAAGAAGACATCCGCTTTTTGTAATGCGGTTGCAACGGTATCGGGATTAGTGCTAATATCGCGATCGCTGAATACTGTAACTTCTAATTCACTACAGCGAGAAGTAGCTAAGTTTGCAGCTTGTCTATATAGGTTAGCGTTAAAGGATTCAAACCCCGCAATCAAGACTATCCGTTTCATATTCCCAGCTTCTTAAAATTTCTTTATATATCACTTACTTTGATTGTAAATAAATTCTCGAATAAAGATAATGAGAGCAATATCAAGCGAAGAATAAAAAACAATGCAAACTAAGGAAACTACTTCTAACCCCGATAATCCCGAACTAGAAAAAATATTTAACGATTTAGCTAGTCAATGGTTAACAGAAACTAGAGGAATATCATCCATTAATCAAATGTCAATGCATCCTGCTTATCAGCAAATTATAGGCATGGGCAAAGATATAATACCTTTGTTGTTAAGAGAAGTAGAGCGTAAATCAGGACATTGGTTTTGGGCATTAAAATCCATTACCAGAGAAGATCCTGTTCCCCCAGAAAAAAGGGGTAGAACCAAAGAAATGACTAAAGCTTGGTTGGATTGGGGTAAAAATAAAGGTTATAAATGGTAGGAAATAATGCTTGGCAAGCGTATAGTGGAGATTGGATTGAGAAAGAGTATCCAAATTTAGTTGCTACAGGATATAAAGTCACCAGTCAAGATACTATTGACTATAACTGTGTTGCTTGGGCAGCAGACGAAGATGATGAATGGTGGTGGCCAGATGCTCAAGAACAGTATTATTGGCCTATTGATGTCCCAAGAGAAGAAACTCTTGATGGATTTATCAAAGCTTTTCAAACCATTGGTTATGCAGTAGATAATAATTTAAACTCTGATTTAGAAGCAGGATTTCAGAAAATAGCTATCTACACGACAAAATCAGATGGAAAACCTACTCATGTGGCTAGACAATTAAAAAATGGAAATTGGACGAGCAAATTAGGTCAGTATGAAGACATTGAACACAAAAAATTAGAAGGACTTTCAGGAGAAAAATACGGTGAAGTTACCTGTATTATGAAGAGGATGATGTGAATTTGCGATCGCTGAATAGATCATGACACAACCTTTAATAGCTCACGCTTTGGGGCTACATATGCATCAGCCCCCAGGCAACCTTAAGCTTTTAATCGAAAGCAACGAATGGGAGGCAGAGCAGATTATTCGCTGCTACGAGCGTGCTGCTCGTTATGCTCATCAATGTCAGGGTATAGCTCACTTGCACGTTGGTTTTTCTGGAATTCTCTTAGACCAGTTTCTTGACCCGGAAATAGTGGATCGCTATCGTAAATTTATCGATATTCCGGCTATGTTGGATAGTTATCGCACTGCCAGCAACATTGAATTGATCGGCATGGGCTACTATCACCCTGTTTTTCCCCTTATTCCGGCTGAAGATTGGGAAGAACATCTAATAAGGGGTCGCCAAATCATAGAGCAAGTGTTTGGTCGCTCTCCTAAAGGTTTTTGGCCGCCGGAAATGGCTTTTTGTATGGAAATGATTCCCGCTATAGCCAAAGCAGGATACGAGTATGTAGTTGTCGATGGGGTTCATATTCAACCAGAAAACGGTAAACAGGATATTTATCAGCCCTATCAAGCAACTTATGACGGTGCGACCATTACCATTATTCCCCGTGAACGAGATGTATCTAATGCTCAAGAAAGTGGGATGGATGCCACTTGGTTTTCTCAAGAAATTCAACATAAAGTGAAAAATTCACTTCATCCAACCGAGCCTCGCTTGGTTACTACTTGGTCAGATGGAGAAAATGGGGGCTGGTTTCGGCAAGTATCTGAGGAATCTGGTTTTTTTGGGCATTTCTTCATGCCATTCACCGAAAAAATTTGCAGTGGGGAGATTCCTATCTGTTCAGTTTCTCTATCTGAATATATTAGGGAGCATCCCCCTACTAATTCTGCATCCGTTCGTACAGGAGCTTGGAATATCGGCACAACCTCTGGCTTTGATTTTAGTCAGTGGGCTGGTTCAGATACGCAGAAACAAGGAGTAGAAACTATCCGCCAAGTGAGTGCCCGCTATTGGAAATTGTTGAATTCTCTCGATCAGTTTCCAGAAGGAGGTTTAAAAACCCTCAAAGAAGCAAGAGAACTAATTTTAGAGGGAGAAACAAGTTGCTTCCTGTTTTGGGGGGATGAGTGGGTTCCCAAACTGTACGAAAGAACTGAACCAGCCAATACACTTCTTAATAAGTTAGAGTCTCTGACTCAATATAGCCCGACAAATTTAGGTTAGGACAAATCAAATTCTGTAAGGGCTTTTCGCGAAAAGCCCTTACTTTAAATCCTATGTCTTAACCTTCTGACATATTGGTATAATTGACTTACTTATTTCTTTCTTTTGAAGGTCATCACGGATAATGCTGGTACATTAATCTCTAGGGCATGGGGCCAAGGAGATGAGTTCCACTGTCTGGTTTCCAGACTTTGATTGACGAGACCACTGCCGCCATACTTTTTATCGTCTGTATTGATGAGTTCAACATAAGAGCCTGGTTCTTTCACCCCTAACCAATAATTCTGATAAACATTGGGCTTGAAATTACAAACCACGATCAGAACATCATCCGAGTGTTTATCCTTCCGCATATAAGTAATCATGCCACGGGGCATATCATGGCAATCAATCCACTCAAAACCCTCATTGCTAAAATCATCGCTATAGAGTGCTGGCTCAGAGTGGTAAATTTGATGCAAGTCTTTGAGCAGTTGGTGCAGTTGCTGATGGAGTTCCCGTTCGAGTAACCACCAGTCTAAGTCAGCATTGACATTCCATTCTCGCGTTTGACCAAACTCCATACCCATAAATAGGGTTTTCTTGCCAGGATGGGTAAACATATAGGCGAAAAGTGCCCGCAAATTTGCCATTTTCTGACACTCATCTCCTGGCATTTTTTGCCACAGATGTCCTTTGCCATGAACTACCTCGTCGTGGGAAAGGGCTAGCATAAAGTTTTCGGAAAAAGCGTACCAAATACTAAAAGTCAGCTTGTTGTGAACGTTGGAGCGCTCTTGGGGATTAACCAGAAAATAGCTCAACGTATCGTTCATCCAGCCCATATTCCACTTAAAATTAAATCCTAAACCTCCTACGTCCGTTGAGTGGGATACCTTTTCCCAGGTGGTAGATTCTTCGGCAATGGAAAGAACGCCTGGATAATATTGGAAAATTGCCTGGTTCAGTTGGCGGAGAAAGTCTACAGCTTCCAGGTTTTCTCGACCGCCATAGGCATTAGTTACCCATTCTTTTCGTTCATAGTCGAGATAGAGCATGGAGGCAACTGCATCTACTCGAATACCGTCAATGTGGTATTTTTCCAACCAGAATAAAGCACTGGCAATGAGAAAATTGCAAACTTCATGCTGTTCATAATTGAATACAAGAGTTCCCCAGCCTTTATGTTCTCCTTTGCGCCAATCTGCATATTCGTAGAGGGGGGTTCCATCAAATAATGCCAGACCGTGCTCATCTTTCGGGAAGTGCCCAGGCACCCAATCTACAATCACACCAATCCCTTCTTGGTGACAGCGATCAATAAAGTACATAAAGTCTTCGGGCGTGCCATAGCGAGAAGTGGGGGCAAAGTAACCAACAACTTGATAACCCCAAGAACCATCAAAGGGATGCTCAGTAATAGGTAACAATTCAATATGGGTATACCCAATTTCCTTAACGTAGGGGATGAGTTTGTCAGCTAGCTCTCGATAGGTAAGAAAGCGTGCACCAGGCTTGTGAGGAACTGGTACAGCTTGACCGTTTTCAGGAGGGTTTTCTAAGCTAGAATGCAGCCAAGAACCGAGATGCACTTCATAAACAGAAATTGGTATGTCATGGGGATTGGTTTGGGAGCGTTTTTCTATCCAAGATTGATCCTGCCAAGAGTAGGATAAGTCTGTGACAATTGAAGCCGTAGCGGGGCGCAACTCCTGTTGATAGCCGTAGGGATCGGTTTTAAAACAACAATCACCATGAAAATTTTTGATGGCATATTTATACTTTTCACCTGGTTTGAGACCAGGAACAAATACCTCCCAAATTCCCATTTGGTTACGGGTCATCAAGCTCTGACTAGCATCCCAGTTGTTGAAATCTCCCAGTACTGAAACTTCCTGGGCATGAGGAGCCCAAACGGCAAAATAAACCCCTGGGTTCCCATCTTTTTCCGTTAGGTGAGCCCCGAGTTTTTCGTAGATGCGATAGTGTTTCCCTTCCCCAAACAAGTAAAAATCAAAATCTGTCAACCAATCCATTTGTTTAACTTCTCCCATCACTATAAAAAAAATTATTATGTTTTTTGATTTTTGGGAATTATTACAACTATCAAAATTTGATTCCGCTTTCTACAAACAGTTGGGTTAGGTCTTTACTCATTAACTGATCTTGACTTAACATGGCTAGGCAACGCTTGGCAAATTCATCATCTTGCTGAATCTTTTGACTCAAAAAATCTTTTACGGAATTTTGAGTGATCTCTTTAGGACCATATAACTTTTCAACATCCTCGGCAGACCGAATCAGATCAATACCTTGCTCCTGGAGTTCATCTTCGTAAACCACCTCTTTACTCATCCATTCCCAGTCAACTCGCTGAATCCAGAGTTTTTCCCCTGTATAAATCGAATTGATGTTAATAGTCAGATCGTCAGTTACATACCAATAGGTTTGAGAATCATCGTACATATGCCCCTGTAAGCTGTTGAATAAAGTTACGTGATTGCCTGAAAAAGTGCGGATATTAGCGTTAGCATTTTCCGTCGTCCGATAAGCTAATTTCAACCGCAGATAAAGTCCTTCCTTTTCATATTTATTTTTACGAGGCAGGAGATGGTAAAAACTAATAGCTGCACCAGCTCCATAAATTTCAATCAACCCCTGCTCTCGATTTAGATACCAGTTATCTCCATAAACAGAAGCATCCCCAGCCCAAGCAGTTCCACTTTGTCCTAAAATATCAGTCTCTTCCGCAAAATAGGGGCGGGGCATGACTGTTTTTCGTACATGGGAAAAAAATTCTCTTTGAAGTTCCATTGACAACCCTATTAATTATTAATTGCTAATCTTATCTTGGCTTCTTACATTTCTTAAATATTATTGTTATATGTAATTGTTTAGGGGATATTGTGTCAAGTAGTTAAAGAGTGTAATTTTAATTTTGTACGGGTTTTTGCAGTAGTTTGCCCTTACTTTTGCCTCTTAACTTAGTTTCTTGCTAATAGACGAGAACTATTATCAAACTTACGTTATCAGAATTTTCCTTGCTAATTGTTGTTGTGCTAATGCACCTAAAATCTGTAAAGCACCATCTCCGGAGGAAGCTGGCTTCGCCAGATCGCTTTCCTCAGTCCAAAATAACCCAAAGTTAAGTCGCAAACAATTACGATAACTTTTAGAAGGAGAAAAAATAATTCCAGGGGCAATACTAATGCGATACTCTAAAGCTGATTCATAAAGTTGCATTACATCAAAGTTTTGCGGTAACTCCAGCCATAAAACCTGTCCTCCTTGGGGTCGCGTTATTCTTGTTTGGGGTGGAAAATAGTTGCTAATTGCTAGTCTCATCTTCTCCATCTGGGAATGATAAATACGACGCATTTTCCTCAGATGACGTTCGTAACCACCATTAGCGAAAAAAGCAGCTACTGTTAGTTGGGGGACAATGGAAGTCATCACGTTAGTCACTGTTTTTAATTTTTTGACTTGAACCAAGTTTTTCTCAGCTACTAACCAACCAACTCGTAAACCAGGAGAAATTGTCTTACTCACCGAAGAACAGTGCAAAACTATGCCCTTGGTATCAAAGGCTTTAATAGCTTTAGGGCGATTTCCCGTAAAGTATAAATCTCCGTAAATATCATCTTCAATTAGTGGGATATTGTATTTAGTCACAAGTTCCACCAAATCTGGTTTACGGCGATCGCTCATACAACTTCCCAGAGGATTACTAAAATTAGACACCACTGCACAAGCTGCAATATTAGAACTTTTAAGTGCTGCTTCTAGATGTTCTAGGGAAATTCCTTCTCTGGGATCGGTAGGTAATTCTAAGGCTTTAAGATGGAGGGATTCTAAAATTTGTAACAGTCCATAGTAACAAGGAGATTCAATTGCTACAGTATCCCCTGGTTTGGTTACAGCTTGCAAAGCCAGGTAAATCGCTTCAGTAGTGCCATTAGTAACGATAATCCCCTCAGGAGCGATCGTGTACCCACGGCACTGCGTGATCGCACAACCAGCATCGATCAACCTCTTAGCAATTTCGTGACGCAGTGTTTCACAACCCTTGAGAGATTGATAAGAATGTATATTTTCGGGATTAGTACGAATTACCTGACCCATAATGCGATTGAGAGTTACTAGGGGTAATAGTTCGGGAGAAGGTACAGCAGCACCTAATTTCACGATCTGGGGTCGGTCTATATCTGCATAAACTCGAGACACAATTGAAGTATCTATAACATTAGCTTGTTGGGGAGGATCAGAAGGATTGGGTTCTTCTGAAACAAAGTTAGCCTTGACGGCGAGAGAGGCTTCCGGTAAGGGAGCATCTCTAATCGCCGTTTTGACATAATAGCCAGATTGAGGACGTACTGTAATCAAACCTCTATCTTCTAGTAGACGATAAGCTTCCATAACAGTAGAGATACTGACCGATAATTGTTCCCGTAGTTTACGCACCGAAGGTAAGCGATCGCCTGGTTGGAGGGTTTTCTGTTTAATTAATTCTTGAATGCGATCGGCTACTTGTTCGTAAAGATGTTTATCGGAAGATTTATCGAGCAATACAGTTACCTCTACTAACAACCAGAACAGTTTTAATTTACATAACTGTCATGGTAACAATTTAGCGTAACTGCCTCTGAAAGTTTTAAGTCAGATACTCAATAATTAGAGCAACACGATGCTTACTACCTGTTACCTATTAACTATTACCTATTACCTATTACCTATTACCTATTACCTATTACCTAACTAGATGACTAATTTCTTACCTTTTGCCTATTTCCAAAATCAATTTCTTCCCATCGAACAAGCAAAAATTCCTATCGCAACCCATGCTTTACACTATGGCACAGCAGCATTAGGAGGATTACGGGGAATTCCTGACCCTCAAAATCCAGGGCAAACTTTACTATTTAGACTAGAGCGTCACTGTCAAAGATTAAGTAACAGTGCTAAATATCTTAACTACGATTTACCCGACGACAAAATTGCGATGATAATTACAGATTTTGTCAGGAAAAATTCGCCTCAAACTTCTTTTTATATCCGACCTTTAATCTATACTTCCAGCTTGGGTATAGCCCCCAGAATCCATCAAATAGAAAAGGATTTCTTGGTCTATGGTTTAGCAATGGCAAGTGAATTATATCCTCAAGGAGTTAGTTGTCGAATTAGTTCTTGGTATCGCCAGGAAGATCGTAGTTGTCCCTTAAAAGGCAAAACTAGTGCATCTTATATCACCTCTGCACTGGCAAAAACTGAAGCAGTAGAATCTGGCTTTGATGAAGCAATTTTACTCAATTCCCAAGGAAAAGTAGCCGAAGCTTCCGCAGCTAATATTTTTATAGTCAGAAATGAAACCTTAATTACTCCTGGTGTTGAGCAGGATATTCTAGAAGGAATTACGAGAGATAGTATTTTGCAAATTGCTAAAGATATGGGAATTAAAACTCAAGAAAGACCTATAGACAAATCGGAGCTTTTAATTGCTGATGAAGTTTTTTTATGTGGCACTGCCCTTAAAATAACTTCTGTAAATCAAATCGAAAATTATCATTTACCCAAGAATAAAGCGATCGCAGATACTCTCAGAAAGAGACTCATAGCGATTACAGAAAATAGGGAATCCCAATACCAACATTGGATTGCCGTCATTGCTAATAATTAACGCCTGATGATGATCCACCAATAAACACGGATAAACACCGATAAATCTATCCTATTAACGGGACTTTGACAGTTTTTCGGGCTAAAAAGGGGGGAAAGCCTTTTTGCCCTCATTTTTTGTCAAAGTCCCCCTAACTGGTTACACAATCTGCGTTCTTTGCGCTTCCTGCCAGGGATACAGAGCTTGTACCTAGAAAACTTTAGTGTCAGGAAATTCCTCCCACCGCTTATCTTGCTATAATTCTGGACGAACCATAGCAAGATTAAGCGGGGGCATCCTTTCGACATTTATGGTGACTTTTTCATCATGGATCTTTTGGTTCTGAATTTAATAGGATGAAGACACAGAAACAGAAAAACCGAGGAAATATAAAATGAAACTCCAAACAATCTTGTTTACAGCTGGAACAATTGCTCTGAGTTTAGCAATTACACCCTCCGTCGTAAAGGCAGAAACTAGCTCCTTATCTCCTCAGATAATGGCACAAGCACCACAAATGGAAATTTGGGAAAGTTTAGAACTGACAGAGGCACAAAAAGCCCAATTGGCAGATATTCGTCAAAATACCCGTGCAGAAATTCAGAATATTCTGACTCCCCAACAACAGGAACAATTTCAAACGATTACAGCCAATAGGGATCGTAGTATGGAGGCTTTTCGTGCCCTAAATCTTAGTGATGAACAAAAAAGCCAGGTAGGGAATATTTTTCAGTCTAAAAAATCCCAAGTAGAAGAGATTCTTACACCGGAACAAGAGATTCGTCAAAATACCTGTGCAGAAATTCAGAATATTCTGACTCCCCAACAACAGGAAC
>JASJEK010000283.1 GCA_030064915.1 Xenococcaceae cyanobacterium MO_234.B1 | reverse complement strand
GCTGATTAAAATAATTTTAGATTTTAGATTAAAAAAGCCTTCATCAGACTAACCCAGTTGCCACCACCATGACCAAGCACAAATCAGCCTTAAATAGTATCGAGCAGCTAATTACAGCGTTAGGAGAAAAGTTAGAACTCACCGATCGACAGATTGCTGATGTTTTGTGGCTGGCTCTGAAGCGGCAGGAATTTGCGGAAAGTCCCAGCGCCGATCGAAAACTGCCAATTCCTTCAGATGCTGGGGAAAAGGAAACTGCTAGAAGCACGTCAGTCGATAAGACGGATTCGGGCAAGGCAGATATTGAAAAGGATATTGAAAAGAGTTCTCCCAAAAAACGTCCCCCCATTAAAAAAGCACCCGTTTATACTTCTAGAAGTTTTTCTCCAGGACAAGGTTTACCTATTAGGGTTCCCGATGCCCCTTCCCTACGAGAACCAATTCATTTAGCACAATCTCTTTATCCCCTGATGCGTCGCGTGCCTACAGGACGCAGAACTATCCTAGATGAGGTAGCGACTGTCGAGCGCATTGCTAAGGAGAAAGTTTGCCTTCCTGTACTGCGCTCAGAACCTGAGCCTTGGTTGGATCTGGCTCTAGTCATTGACGAGAGTCAATCGATGCTGATTTGGCGGCACACAATCCGCGAGTTACAAGGCTTGTTGAAGCATTATGGCATCTTTCGAGAGCTGCGGGTGTGGGGAATCAAGCCGAATGAGAAAGGGGAGGAACTTCAGATTTTCTCGCGCTGGGGGAGTAACCAGCGACTTGCCGATCCCAAGGAAATTATCGATCCGACTGGACGGCGCTTGATTTTAGTTGTGAGTGATTGCGTGTCTAATATCTGGCGCAAAGGGATGATTTTCCCTGTCTTACACGATTGGACGCAGAAGCAGTCACTAGCAGTGATCCAAATGTTGCCGGAATGGATGTGGCGGCGCAGTGCCTTGGGGTTAGGAACCGCTGTGAGCTTTAGTAGTTCCATCGCTGGAGCTGCTAATCGAGACTTGTTAGTCAATAAAAAATTTCTTTCGGAGAAGAGGACAAAAATCCCCGTCCTGACCCTTGAACTAGAAAAAGCGGCGCGATGGAGTCAAATGTTAGTGGGAAAGGCTGATGCAGCCGTTCCCGGATATATTTTGCCCCCCCAACTAAATATTCAAGAACATCCCCTCTTACAGAGACAACAACAGGCACTCTCACAGCTAAATGCTTCCCAACGAGTCGATCGCTTTCGCAAGACAACTTCTCCTCTAGGCAGAAAATTAGCCGGACTCCTCGCTGCTGCACCAGTCATCAGCCTTCCGATTGTTCGCTTGATTCAAGAAAGCTTGTTACCCGAATCGCGACAGGTGCAAGTCGCAGAGGTCTTTTTAGGGGGATTGTTGCAACCTAAGCCAGAATCATCAATAGATGCCGATACCAATCTTGCACTGGTTGAATATGAGTTTATAGAACCTCAAATCCGCGACATTTTCCTAGAAGATGCTCCAGTGAGGGATTCTACCGATGTTCTCAATGCAGTTTCACGCTATGTTGCCGAGCAGATGGAAATATCTCTAGATAATTTTATGGCACTGTTGAAAACGCCAAGAACAGCAGCGCAAGAAAAAGTTAAGCCGTTTGCCGAGGTGACAGCCAGGATTTTGAGAAAATTGGGGGGAGATTATGTGGCGATCGCAAAGCAATTAGAACAACCAACAGTCCCAACTCCTGAGCCGGTCCCAGTTACACCTGAGAGCTTAACAACGATTTTGTTAGTTGAGGATCAACCAGAAGTTATCGCACAAATATCAGAATTATTATCTTCCCAGTATGGTATTGCTGTCAGAGGAATCGAAGATGTTAGCGAAGTCATAAATTTAGCACAATCTGGTGTCATAGATTTAATCTTAATCAACTATCAGTTACTTAACAGTCGCTATAAAGGTGAAAGAGTTAATGGCATCGACATCATCCGCCTCTTGAGAGAAGATAATCCCAGTGTTTCTCAATACTTACCTATCATTGGTTTTTCAGTTGAGGTGTATAGGGAAAGAGAATTCCTGCAATATGCAGATGGGTTTTATGATAAGAACAAAGTTTTGAATGAGGGGGCTGAACAAGATTTTCTTAACTACCTCAGAAAGATTTTTAATCGAGTTAAACTCACCGAACTCCTGCCATACGAATCTGCCGAAGATTTGGATTCAGTCCTTGACTTGATCAGCAAGCAGCATTTAGAAAGTAGGAACACCTCAGAAGAAGATGTGACTGAGTTATTCCATAAGCCTAGGGGAGACGATGGCACTTTCTACCTCTTAGAAAACCTGCGCCTTTTAGATGTACTTATCATGACTACTTCAGGTCAAGGGCCTGGAACAGTCAGGTACGACCTCTCTCCAAGCTACCTCAACCAAAACTCACCCAGATTATACCCACCGCCTGATGGCGATGAATTTGACGAGAGATTACTACTACTCTATTCTGGTCAGAGAGATCTTCTTGACTTGATTAAGCAAAGAAATGAACAACAGCAAGATACATCCCTAGCAGATGCTGCTCCCTTATTTTTCACTCACCCTGAAGGAGGAGATATAGCTACTTATCGAAGATTAGAACACCTCCGGCTATTGGGTTTTCTCACCATAACTGATTTAGGGGCGAGCCGAAAGACTCTCAGATACAATCTATCTCCAGAATATCAGAAGTATCTGAGTGGAAAATCCTCAACTCCCCCACCGCTGAAAACCTTTACCTTTGAAACAGTCACCGTCAACCATCGCGGCGAAGAAATCAACCACGAAACCAGACCAGCCCAATACTTCACTGAAGACCTGGACAATAGTGTCACCCTGGATATGATTCTCATCCCTGGTGGTAGTTTCTGGATGGGGACGGAAGATGAAGAAATAGAAAGAATGCGTAAAACTTATAATAAAAAATGGTTCAGAGCTGAAACACCACAACATAAAGTAACCATCCCAACTTTTTTTATGGGACGTTATGCCATTACTCAAGAACAATGGCGAGTAGTAGCTGGTTGGGAACAAATAGAAAGAAAATTAGACCCCGATCCATCTAGTTTTAAAGACGATTACGAAGGCATAGATAGGTGGCAAAGACCAGTAGAAAATATCCGTTGGGATGATGCCAAAGAATTTTGTCAGCGATTGAGTAAGAAGACACAAAGAGAATATCGATTACCTACAGAAGCAGAATGGGAATATGCTTGTAGGGCAGTTATCAGTACAGTGGATGTGACTAGTGGGGATTTAACCAAAGCGCAATGGAACGAGCAATATAACCAACCTTTTAACTTTGGAGAGACTATTTCGACGCAGTTAGCCAACTATAGAGGAACTGATTGGGAAGACGAAGGCAAAGTTTATCCAGGGAATTATGGAAGCGGTTCAAAGGGCATTTTTAGAGAACAAACCACACCAGTAGGATATTTCAAGGTTGCTAATGCCTTTGGTTTATACGATATGCACGGAAATGTATGGGAGTGGTGCGAAGATGATTGGCATTATGACAGTTACAATGGCGCACCCAATGATGGAAGTGCTTGGCTTTCAAGTGATAAGAATAGTAAGAAAGTAATTCGCGGCGGTTCTTGGGACAACCTACCGCATGACTGCCGTTCCGCGTGTCGCCTCAACGGCGTTCCCTACGGTGGGAACTACGGTATCGGGCTGCGGGTTGTGTGTGCGGCTCCGAGGACACAATAGCCCTTTGCACTTTTTGCCCTTTTTGATTTTGCTCGCCAGGCTTGATGCTAATTTCAAGTTTTAAGATTGTCTTTCCCCCCTCGGCATGGACAAGATAAAGGCATCGGTTCTCGGTAGCAGCACCGAGAACCTGGATCCAGAAATACGAAGTCCCAAAGAAAAATGGGCAGAAATACTATTACTACCGTCCTGGTTCTAACGGATTTTGTGGGTGGGGCATTTTGGGTAGCGATCGCCTCCTAATGACAGAGTGTTGTTTCTTCGTTAAGGTAGTCAGGCTGTTGATTATTTGAAGGTTTAATTTAAAGAATGACACGCTCTATTAGAGGAGACAAAAGTATTTGCTTACCTGTTGCCAGCGAAGCCGAATATCAAGCAATTATTGTTGATAATAACACTTTTAGAGAATATATTCTTCAAATCCTAGCAAAATATCCCGAAATCTTTCCCATTGAGATGGAAAAAGGCTTTTCCTTCCATGATTGGGTCATTTCTTCCAAACAACAACTTCCCATGCGTCGAATTAAACTCAAAGAGAACGGAGAAGTCTATCAATTACGCCCCGAATTTCTAATGCCCTATATGGTAGGCAAAACCAACGAAATGGAAAAGGCGTTGTATTTATGTCGATTTGGCGTTCCTTTTGAAGCGATTGCTTATGTTTTTGGACGCAACGCTATGTATTGGTATCGAGCCTACTGTTCTTTGAGTCGAGCTTCTCTCGTCGGCACTACGATTAAAAATAGCGAGAAACTGCCAGAACATTTATTAGCGGATGAAAAACACACATGGCTCCAAGGAGAAAGAATTTTTATCCCAACTACTGTAGCTCAAGGTTGTATTTTAGGAGTTAGCTTAAGGGAATCGGCGAGTCCAACGGCTTTAACTGAGGGCTATCGAGAGTTTAAGGAAGAAGTTCAACTAATAGACCCTGATTATACCCCGATTACCGTGAATACAGACGCTTGGGAAGCAACACGAGAGGCTTGGCTAACTCTTTTCCCTAGTGTGGTTGTAGTATTATGCTTTCTTCATGATGTTCTGAAAGTGCAGAAAGGCTGTCCAACACAGCATAATTATCGAAAAATCCTTTCTGGTAAACTTTGGCGAGCTTATAACGTATGCTTGACCGATTAATGAACCATCAAGACCGATTATTGTACAATATGCAATATTTTCATGGAAATCAGTCCTCAGCAAGAAGATATTTGCGTTCAATGGCATTGGTATGGAATTTCCATCCCATAGGAGTGAGAACTCGCTCAAAGAACATATCTCGCTATTCTCCCTTTACCGATCTAAACGGATGGAGTTATCATCAGAACTGGCTGCATAATCTTTTAATTGCTAGTTCGATGAATGGTCGCCGACCTGCCAAAATTGGTTGACCCACAAAATCCGTTAGAATCAGTCCCCATTTACCGATCTTAATGGCTTCAGCTATCATGATAATTGGCTTCACAACCTATTGATTGCCAGTTCCATAAATGGTCGCAAAACCCTTCAATCTGATTGACCACAAAATCCGTTAGAACCAGGTTCAGGTACTTAACTGTTTTTATAAGTATAATTGTTGTTTATAAAGAGACTTTTTTTGTAAATTTTGCTTTTAGTCAAATGCTATGACAATCAAAATCTTGGTCTTAGCTTCTAATCCTTCTGGGACAGAACCACTAAAAGTAAATGACGAGATTCGTTCAATCAAAGAATCTCATGAGCGTTCCCCAAAGAGAGAGGAATTTACAATACTGCCAGAACCAGCAGTTCGCATTAGTGACTTGCAGCGAATCATTCTGAGAGAAAAACCTCAAATTGTTCATTTTTGTGGACATGGTACAGGTCATCAAGGTCTAGTCCTGGAAAATAATGCTGGACAACAACAATTAGTCAGTACAGAAGCTCTAACAGAGCTACTCAAAATCTTCGAGAGAAGAATTGAATGTGTAGTGTTAAATGCTTGCCATTCTCAAGTTCAAGGCAAAGAAATCAATCAACACATTAATTTTCTTATTGCTACGAAAAAAGAGATTCGTGATGATGCAGCACTCCTCTTTACCAAAGGATTTTACGATGCATTATTCAACGGGGAGACCTATAAAAATGCCTATGAACTTGGCTGTAATCGCATTCACCTAGAGTTACATAAAAGTAATAATTCAGAACGTAAATTAGTTCCAGTTTATTCAAAGGAAGAAAGCAAATATATCGATTTACCACAACATGAAATTCTACTTTTTTTAGAAAAAAAACCTCCCAACATAATTTTGAAAAATGATATTCCCATATCTAACTACACTTACCAAGAAAATGTAGAGGATAACTCTAAGACTAGAAATACCCTTCCTTGTCCTTATCGCGGTTTATTTCATTTCAATCCAAACGATGCCCAATTTTTCTTCGGACGGGAGGTTTTTGTTGACGAGCTATTTAATGCCACTCAGACTAAAAATTTCATTCCTCTACTTGGGGCATCGGGTAGCGGAAAATCCTCAGTAATTTTAGCGGGATTAGTACCAAGATTAGAACAAGAAGGTAATTGGAAATTTGCCCATTTTCGTCCTGGTGATGAACCTTTTCAGGCACTGGCAAAAGCATTACTTCCTCTTTATATGCCAGAGCTAAATCGTATAGAGAGGTCGGAGATGTCTCGTGATTTAGAAAATAAATTAGTCAAAGGTTCTTTTCCCTTAAAAGATATTTTTGCGGACATTGAAAGTAACTATCCTAATCAGCGTGTGCTATTGATTGCCGATCAATTTGAAGAGATCTATAATTTATGCCCTAACGAAAAAATTCGTCAGAGTTTTTTAGACCTTTTATTGGATTGCTTTCAATCTCCCTCTAGGAGCTTACAATTGCCTCCTGTATTAGTGATGACTATGCGAGCCGATTTTTTAGGTAACGCTCTTACTTATCGTCCTTTGGCAGATGTCTTAAATTCCGATATTAAACTTGGAGCAATGAATCATGAAGAACTATCTCAAGTAATTGAAAAACCTGCTGCCATGTTAGGAGTTAAGTTTGAATCTGGATTAGTTGAACGAATCTTGGATGATATAGAGGATGAACCAGGTTCTTTAGCTTTACTTGAATTTGCCTTAACAGAGTTATGGAAAGAGCAAATCGATAATCAATTGACCCATCAGGCTTATGAAAATATTGGTAAAGTAGAGGGTGCTTTAGCTAAATATGCCGAGCAAAAGTATCAAGAACTTGAAAAAAAGGAACAAGAGCAAGCCCGACAAATTTTTATTCAATTAGTACACCTTGGGAAAGACAATAACGATACAAGAAGACAAATTAATCGAAACGAGATTAGAGAAGAAAACTGGCAATTAGTTACACGCAAAAATGGATTAGCTGACAGCCGTCTTGTTGTAACAAATCGTGACAATAATGAGCAAGAAACACTAGAGATTGTTCACGAAGCTTTAATTCGTCATTGGAAAAGATTAGATCAATGGTTAAATGAATGTCGCGACCTACTTCGACAACAACGGAAGATTGAAGATGCTGCTCAAGAGTGGCAAGCATCAGGACAAAAGACAGATTATTTGTTATCTAAAAAAAGATTAAAGGAAGCCAAGGATTTTCAGAAAGAACAACAAGACAAAGATCCTTTATCAGAATTAGCTGTAAAATTTGTTGCCCAAAGTAGTAAGTATCAAAGAAAAGAAACTATAAAATCTTTGGGCTTATTCTTAATTATTCCTCTGATTGGAACAATTGTCGGAGGGTATTTTATAGTCAGGGAAATACAATTAAATAGCGATAAGAAACTAATTAGAGAGTGTGAAGGGAAAGAGTTTTGTCATGGAAGAATTGAAGCGTTAGAACGGTTGGTCAAGGCTAAAAGGAGTTTGAAATCTTATAACCTCTCTAGTGCCAACCTGGAATCTGCCAACCTAGAATCCGCCAACCTAGAATCCGCCAACCTAGAATCCGCCAACCTCCGTGGTGCTAACCTCCGTGATGCTAACCTTCGTGAAATTAACCTAGAACGTTCCAACCTCCGTGGTGCCAACCTCTATCATGCCACCTTCAAATATACCGCTAATCTCAAATATGCCAACCTCAAATATGCCAACCTCAACTATGCCAACCTTAATAATGCTACCCTCAACTATGCCAGCTTCAACTATGCCCAGATTTTCAATGCCAATCTAGAACGTGCTAACCTCAAATATGCCAACCTCCATAATGTCCGCTTTGCAAATACCAACCTCAAATATGCCAGCTTCAACTATGCCAACCTCAGATATGCCCAGCTTATAGGTGCCAACCTCAGATATGCCAACCTCATTGAAGCTAAAAATCTTACTCCTTCTCAAATCAAATTAGCTTGCTATTGGGGAAAAGCTATTTACAAAGGTAACTGGGATGAAGAAAAGAGAAGATGGATAGTTGACGAAAAAGCCAATAAAGAATACATAGAAGAACTCAAACAAGACAAAGCTTCAGATCCTAAAGAACCAGTCGATTGTAGTAGATGGGAATAAAATCGTATTGCTTCCATCAAAAAATTCCCCAGTTAAGGATAAAGTTTGGACAAAAGTTCGATTATTTGGTCATCTCTAACTCCTTTAGTCCGCATAACTAGAGCTTGAGAACCTGCCAATAAGACATCTTGCCAAGAGAGAAAACAAATCCAGCATTCCCCAATTATCAACTTTAGATAGTCCAATCCTTCCACGAAAATATCCTTAGCAAAGTAAATAGTTTTGGTATATTTAGCATCAAATTCTTTAGGCTCTACCGAACCTAGCTTGCAAGTTACGCCACGATCGCCGGGGTCAATCCATTGATATAGAAGAGTTACAGGGTAGCGATCGCCTTAGATAGATACTAAATGCAATAGAAAAATAACAAAACCTTTACTGGACAAGAGTTGTGGAGCCTAGTTTCTAACAGTTTGACAAGCTAGGTTCGGTAGAGCCATTTTTTGCCTCTTTTATGGATAGAGGAACTCTAGTTAGCCATTTAATTTCTCTCAGTAATACTAAATTATCTTTACTATATAATGCACTATCTCCTACGATAGTTGTCTCTAATTTTAATTGTTTCTT